>DASPGW010000015.1 GCA_035620395.1 Desulfuromonadales bacterium
AGCGTCCCGCGGCTGCCGATCCAGCCGAGAACGACATCCCCTTTCGCGTCTTCTGCCGGTGTTCTGGCAGCGTAGCGGGTCATGTCCAAGGGGGTGGGGATCATGATCGTCGGCCGATGGCAGGCACGGGCCTCTTCGCACAGATAATCATTGCCGGCAATGAGCAGATCGGCCCGCGCCGCGGTGGCGGCGAAGCGTCGGCGTTGACGGGCGTGCTGCTCGGCGCTCGCCGGTCCGTCCTTGTACATGACGGCATCGTCGAAATCGTAGATAAGCCGCTTGCTCAGTCGCCGAAGCAGGGAGAGTTCCAGGAAAGAAAACAGTTTCTTCTGAACAAAAACAACGTCGGCAGCACGGACCTGGCGAATCAGCTGCAGCCAGTGGCGCGAGGTCTTCGATAGGGCGCGTATTTCGTGCCGGATTCCCGCCGCCTCAAGGGCCGGAAAGTACTGCAGCACCCGATAGCGGGTGCTGGCTTTATCCAACCGCGGGACGAGAAAGAGCACCTGCAGAGGCGTTGCACCTTTGGCAAACGACTCCTTGCTCACAGGGGGCGCTCCTTACGGGCAAAGATGCTCATGCGGCTGGTTTTCCCCAGGGCGGCGAGAACCCCTACCAGCGGGCCGAGAACCACGCCCCTGACCAGAGGGTGACGCAAAGCCCGAGCCAGCATTTTGTTTTCCAGGTATTCGGCCGACTGGAGAAAATCCTTCCTGGCTTTCTGGTGAAGGATTTCCTCGACGGCAAACCCCGCCTGGCGCAGAAACCGGGTAACCGTCTCCGGCGAGAAATGACTGAGATGCTGGGGGACCTGCAGCGTATAGCATTTGTCCTTGAAGAGCCTCGCCTCGAACCCGGTAATATCGGGGACGGAGAGGATGAACTGGCCATCGCTGCGCAGCAGCTTGTTGATTCGGCGCAATGCTTCGGCAGGATCGTAGAGGTGCTCGAGAACCATGCTCATGTGCACCACGTCGAACGACTCATCAGGAAAATCGAGGTCGGCAAAGGAGCCGCTGCGTACATTGACGAGGCCAAGTTCTTCCCGGGCATAACTGGCCGCCGTGGCATTGAGTTCGCTGCCGTACACCTTCCAGCCGAGCTCCTGCATCCGCCACAGATATCCTCCCCAGGCGCAGCCGATATCGAGCAGCCTGCCGTTCGGCACGAAGCGTGGCACGTGGGCCAGGCGCAGTTTGTTGCGCCAGAGAAGGCCGGGAAGAAAATCGACAAGGGACGGCAACCGGCGCAGCTCATAGCCGAAACGGCGGGCCAGAACCGACTGTTGCAGAGCCCTTTTCCACTTCTTGCGCGACCAGTTGCCGTTTGTCGCACGGCTCGTTTTGGGCTGGTAGTACTGAGCCGAATCGGGATAAAAACTGCCGATGGTCGCGGCCGTCGGCCGGGGGTTGGTGAAAACGAACCCGCAGTTCCGGCAGCGGACCACGTTGAAATACGCGTCGAAGCCGTTGTACAGCTCCTTGGCCCGGGAAAAGTAGATGTAATGGCGGTCCGATCCGCACAGTGCACAGGGGACCGTTTCCAGGTCGTATTGCAGGTCAGATGAGGACATGTCCGTCCTTGGCTGCCTTCGCCTTTGAGATTTGTCCCGTAACCAGATAAGGCGGCACCTATTCTCTCCAAGCTAACAAAATGAGGAATGATTATGGCCGGCGGTCGCGATTGACGGGCAAATCTCGCCACGCTGCCGCGTAGAGTTCTTCGTATCCCTTTACCATTTTTTCAGCAGTGAAGTTCTGCAAGACACGCGTTCTGGCGTTTTCCCCCAACCGGACCCGATCTTCATCGGAACGCTGAGCGATGCGGATCATGGCGTTGGTCAGGCCGTCAACGCTTTGAGGATCAATAAGTTCGCCGACAGCCACTTCGCCAAAGATTTCGGGGACGCCACCAACTTGCGAAGCTATCACGGGAATACCGCTGCACATAGCCTCCACCAGCGCCAGCCCAAACCCTTCACGCAGGGAGGGAAGGACAAAAACATCCAGCGCTGCCAAAACCTGGGCAATATCCTGTCGGAACCCGAGGAAGTGTACTTTTCCATCAAGGCCCAAGGAAGAAGTCAAACTTCTAAGCTCTGTCTCTGCTTCCCCCCGGCCGCAAATCAAGAGCACACTTTCCGGAAAAATATCTATACAACGTTTAAACGCCAATAGGAGGTTTTTTTGATTCTTTACCCTGGTGAGCCTCCCGGCCGTTCCAAACCAGATTTTTCCCTGTATGTCCGGAAAAAGCCTTTGCCGCATGGCATCTTTTGCCTGGGGCTGAAGAAATGGAGCGGTATCGATCCCGTTATGAATGGCAACCACCCTGTCCGGGTTCAAGTGCCAGTTGTTGCGCAAGAGATCCTGTCTGACCCCTTCGGAGACACCAACGATTTTGTACAGGTGACGATACAGCAGCCAGTTTCCCAGTTTGCGCTGCCAGGAGTCGGCACTCCCCAATCCATGGAGTGTGGCCACCACAGCGGGACGGCTACGGGCCGCCCGGGCCGCAGCAATGCCGACGGCGATGGTCCGCTGCAGATGGCAATTGACCACATGGATCTGCTCGGCATCCATAATTGCGGCAAGACGGCGGCGAAGCGTGCCATTCCACAGCTTGATCTCGTGATTTTTAAGGCCCAGATAGTAGGTCTTCGCCCGGCTGTCGAGAGGGTTCTGCCCGTCCTTCTCCCCGCCAAGATAACAGACAACACAGCGAAAACGACCTTCGTCGAGTTTCGCCATCTCGTTGAGCAGCGGATAGTTGCCGCTATAACGTTTGACAAGCAGCAGGACGTTGATCATGGACCCATTCCTGGAACGCCCTTCATGTAGAAGGGAAGAAAGAGCGCAAGGCCTCTCAAGGTTTCTCGCCCCGGCGCCGGCGGCGGACCGCCAGCTTGACGTCGTGCCGGGCGATGCGCCGGGTCTTGGCCAGCACCTTCCGGGCCAGTTTCTTGTCCGCAGGCTCCAGGCGCTTTTTGCCGAGATAGGCGAGGAAGAACCGCATCCGGTCGGCGCGCGAGATCCCGCCGGTGAAATCGGCAGAATAGTTGAGCTGGCCGAGATCCTTGACGCGGTAACGGGTCGGCACTCTCGACCGCCGGCCAACGCGCTGCAAGTCGATAAGATAGAGCGTCTCGCCGGGCCCGAGATAAAAATGACTGAGATATAAATCCTGGTGATACATGCCGCTGCCGTGCAGTTTGCGGGCGGTGGCAGCCAGTTGCAGGGTCAGCCGCCGCTTTTTCTGCCTCCCTGCATCGTCGAGGGAACCGCCGAGTTCTCGCTGGAACACGGCATCGAGAGGGACGGTCTGATAGAGCTCCTCGGTCAAGGTAAAGGAAGCCATATCGATACCGAACTTGACGCACTCCCCCATGGCTACCGGAGAAACTGTGGGGATCCCGGCTTCCTGCACGGCGAGGATATTCTTCCACTCTACGAGGGCGCCGCGCGGCGGCCACTTGAGACGGCTGACTCGTTTCCAGAACTCAACCCAGTGAAAACGATTGCGCTTCAGGTAAAACGCCCGGTCGCCGACCTGCAGGCGGAAAACCGAACGCCCCCGCTTGTGGCAGATGTGAGCACCACCGGAGTAGTCCATGAAGTCCCGGAACTGGCTCAGTCCGGCCGAAGCCAACAGCGGTAAAACTCTGGCGGCAACCTCGACAGTACCGCAACGCACGAACGGGCTCATCCCCTGCCTCGGAGCCGGGAGGTGACCGCTTCCAGGACCACGTCGACGGCAATGCTGGCGGCGCACTCCCGATCCCGCTCACAGGACTTGCGCAGGCAGGGGGAACAGTCCAGCGGGGTCTGGAGACAAAGATGGCCGTCGCCGCGCGGACCGTTGCGCCGGGCGTCGGTCACCCGAAAAAGAGAGACCGTCGGCGTCCCGACGGCAGCGGCGATGTGGATGGGGCCGGTGTCGCCGCCCACCACCAGGTCGGCTCGCTGCAGCAGGGCGACAAGATCCGGCAGCGTCCCCCGGGGCCAGATCAGGGCACGGTCGCCGCTCGCCGCCCGAATCGCCTCGGCGGCGGCCAGCTCAGCATCGTTTCCCCAGGTCAGCAAGGGCTGCACGCCGGCGTCACTGAGACGGGCAGCAAGCTGCTGCCAGTTTTTCAGAGCCCACAATTTGGTCTGCCAAGTGGTGCCGTAGTGAAAAACGACCACCGGCTGACCAGTCAGCCCTTTTTCACGCAGCAGCAGTTCCACCCGCTCGGTTGCGCCCTGGTCGGCAGCCAGCGGCCCCGCCAGCAGTCGCCCGCAGCCGCCCGGCAACGCCGCCTGCGCCACGGCCAGGGAACGGTCCGTAATATGAAAAGCCTCTTCGCCCAGGGTAACCTTGCGATTGGTCGCCAGCCGGTTGGGCCATTCGCGGGTCCCCGTGCGGTCGAAACCGAAGCGCAGCGGCGCTCGGGTCAGCAGCGTGAAGAGGCCGCTCTTGCTGTTTCCCTGCAGATCGAGAACCACGTCATAGCACTCGCGCCGCAGCGCGGCGCCGGCAACCAGGGCCTGCCAGCCCCCCTGCCCTGCTCCCTGCCGGCGCCAGGCCTTGGTGCGCAGCCGAATAACCTTGCGGATTAGCGGATGACCTTCCAACAAGGGTGCGAACGACTCTTCCACCAGCCAGTCGATCTGCATCTGCGGATCGACACTTTTCAAGTAGGCCAGCACCGGCAGGGCATGAACAACGTCGCCGAGGGCGCTCACCTTGACGATGAGAATCTTCATTCCTGCGCCTTCCAGAGTTCCCGAACGCCAACCATCACGTCTTCCACGCCGATCGCAGCCATGCAACGGTGATCGGTCGGACACTGGCGAAGCAGGCAGGGAGCGCAGTCGACCTCCTTGCGGATGATCCGGCAGTTCTCGGCCAGCGGCGAAGTGGTGGTATGGTCCGTAGGGCCGAAGACGGCGACGATCGGCACACCAAAAGCCGCTGCCACATGCATCGGACCGGAATCGTTGGTCACTACCAGGCGACAAAGGGAGAGCACCGCCATCATCTGCCTGACGCTCGTTTTGCCGATGAGGTTGAGCGGAGGAACGTCCATGGCGGCGGCGATATCACGTCCGATTTCCGTCTCACCAGGCCCGCCGGTAAGAACGATGCGGGCACCGAATTCAGCAGCCAGACGGTTGCCGACTTCGGCAAAACGCTCGGGATACCAGCGCTTGGCCGAACCGTAGGCCGCCCCGGGATTGATGACCACCGGCGCCCCTTCGCCGAGCAGTTCACGGGCCCAGGCCAGTTCATCGTCGGTACAGGCAAGTCGCAGGGCACCGTCGCCGCCCCGGATACCGAGTGCTTCGAGCATCCCCAGATAATAGCGGGTATGATGCAGACGCCGTTCCGCCGCGTCGACCGGAACCGGATGGGTCAGCAGCAGAACTCTGCCGTCCGTGCCGTACCCGGCCCGCCGGGGCACGCGAGCGAGAAACGCCATAATGGCTGCCTCGACAGCATTTTGCAGCAGAATCGCCAGATCGAAGCGCTCTCGGCGCAACTCGCCACAGAGGCGCAACAGACCCTTCAGTCCCCGGTGCGTTCCTTTCTTGTCGTACACCAGAACCCGGTCGCAATAGGGATGATGCCGAAAAAGCTCGGCCACCAGCGGGTTGGCGACCACCACGATCTCGGCAGCGGGAAAACTGCTGCGAAGCGCCCCCATGGCAGGGGTCGTCATGACGGCGTCGCCAATCCAGTTGGTGGCCCGCAGGCAGATGCGATTGACGTGATTTCGGTCGAGCGGTTTCAATAAAAACAAATCCGGCTGCGGACGTTGGTCCGTAAATTCCTAGAGGGACTCGGCCTCATCAATGAGCATCACGGGAATCCCGTCGCGAACAGGATAAGCGAGACGGCAGGCATTGCAGACGATTTTCGAACCGTCCACCTGCAGTTGCACCTCCCCTTTGCACTTGGGACAGGCGAGTATCTCGAGCAGTTCCTTGGACAGGGTCATGGAGTCTCCTGATGGATGACCGCGTTAAGGGCCCGCTCCAGAAGAAGTGAGCCCTGGTCGTAAAATTCCAGGGTCATGGGGGTCTGGTAACAGGGCCGGGGCAACTGCGCCGCCGACAGTTTAACACCATCTTTTTCTGTGGTCACCAGAAAATCCGCATCCTGCGCGGCATCGACAAGAAGCGCCAAAGTGTCGCGGTCGTAGACCACATGATCGGAAAGCGGCAAGGTTCGCACCAGTTTCAGGCCTTGGGCCGCAAGCGCGGCGAAGTAATTTTCGGGATCGGCGATCCCGGCGAAGGCGACACCGCGCTGCTCGACAAGGCTCTTCAGCGGCAGGTTCTCCCCGGCCAGGGAGACAGTCTCGACAGCCAGGCGGTGGCGACAGCGAATAAGCGGACAAGTGAGGGTCGGAACAGGGTTCTCGGAGCCGTCGCTGCGGGTCAGCACCACGACACCGGCCCGGGAGAGTGCAGAGAGCGGCTCACGCAGCAACCCGGCGGGCAGGAGATGACCGTTGCCGAACGGCCGACGGGCATCGAGCAACACGATGTCGAGGTCGCGAGCGACAGACAGGTGCTGGAAACCGTCATCGAGCAGAATCACATCCGCGGCGAAACGTTCAACAGCCAGACGGATGCCTTCGGCCCGGCGAGGAGCGACAAGAACAAGGGCACGGGGGTTGCGCTGCGCCAGCAGGTACGGTTCGTCGCCGCAAACCCCTGGCGGCAGGAGAGGTCCGTCCCCTGCGCAGACCACGCCGACCCTGCCGGCACCCTGACCGCCGTAGCCGCGACTGACGACTGCCACCCGGCGACCGTGTCCCAACAGCGATTTTACCAGATCATCAACCATCGGGGTCTTGCCGGTCCCCCCGACCGTCAGGTTGCCAACCGAGATGACCGGCACCGGGGCCCGGTAAACGGTAAGCACCCCAGCCCGGTAGAGCTTCCGGCGCAACCGGCCAATCAGGCCGTACAGACGCCCGGCAACACGCAACAGCGGATAAAGCATCTGCTGTGCGAGGCCTTCAGGTCCCGCCGTCACCAACCGCCGATGCAGAGCGAAAAGCCGGCCCATGTCAGTGTCCCAGCAACCGCCTGATGACCGCCAGGGTATGTTCGGTGGCGCCGGCGTTCGCCTCCAGCAGGGCATGACCTCGCTCGCCCATGCGACGGCCCTCTTCGTCATTGTCGAGCAACCGCCTGACGGCAGAAAGAAGTTCGGCCTTACTGGTGACCTGGATACCGCCGCCGGCCTCCAGCAGAAGCTCCGAAATTTCTTTAAAATTATGCATGTAGATCCCGAAAATCACTGGCTTTTTAAGGAGAGACGCCTCAAGGATGTTGTGCCCGCCGACCGCAACCAGGCTGCCACCGACAAAAACGAGGTCGGCCACGGCATAGAGTTTGAGCATCTCCCCGACCGTATCCACCAGCAACACCTCCCCCGGCGCAAGTGGTCGGGCAGAGGACTCTACTGCCGTGCGCAAGAAAACAGGGACACCGCGACTGCTCAGCATTTCACCGATCCCACGACAGCGTTCCGGATGCCGGGGAACCAGGACCAGCACGAGGTCGCGCCCCTCTTCAACCAATTGTCGATAAGCGTCGAGAACGACCTCTTCTTCGCCGGCATGGGTGCTGCCGGCCACCCAGATCGAGGCGCGGTCAGGAAGACGCAGCGACTGCCGCAACGAAGCTGCAGCAGCCGGGTCCGGCAGAGCTGCCTGCATGTCGAATTTGAGATTGCGCGTAACCTCCACCCGCGCGGGCGGCGCGCCCATGCCGCGGATGCGTTCGGCATCCTGCTCCGTCTGCATGCAGAATGCAGAAAACTGCTGGAGGATGGGTCGAAAAAGCCAACGCGCTCGTCGATAGCGGGGGTAGGAGCGATCTGAGATTCGCCCGTTGACCAGCAGCACGGGAATGCCGGACTGATGGGCCAGGCGCACGAAGTTGGGCCAGATTTCCGTTTCGACGATGACAATCAGCGACGGGTTGATCCTGCCAAGTACACGCCGGACCACCCAGGAGAGGTCGAAGGGGAAAAAAATGCGGAGATCAACCTCCTTGATGCCGCCGGCAATAGCATGACCTGTTTCGGTGACATTGGAGAGGACCAGTGCACTCTGCGGATAGGCGGCCTTCAGAGCGCGGAGCAGGGGAATCGCCGCTCGTGTTTCACCGACCGAGACGGCATGGACCCAGATGACCTTGCGGCCGGCCAGCGGAGTCAGTCGATCAGCCGCATAAAGACCCAGTCGTTCACGGATGCCTCGGCGTACCTTTCCGTGCCGAAGACCACGCAACACGAACCAGGGGATCAGCACCGCAGCCGCGACAAGCAGTATCAGGTCATACAGCAGATACACCCTGCTCCTCCAGGCGGGCTCTGGCCCGTCGATCATTCTCTTCCATGGCTTGCTGCAGTCGCGCCTGAAACTCGGCTGATGATTCACCCGCGTCATGATGGACTGCCGGTCCGAAGGAAAATACTCCGCGACTGAACGGAAACGGCAGGAGGAAGCGGTCCCAGGAGGCGAAACGGTGACCACGACTGCAGGCGAAGGCCATGGGAATGACCGGCCGGCCGGTCAGACGAGCCAACTGCACCACCCCTTCCTTGATTGTGTGTCGGGGGCCTTTGGGACCGTCGGGGGTAAAGACCAGATCGAACGGCTCTTTGGCCAGAGCCAGCATTGCCTTGAAGGCTGCCCGGCCGCCCCGGGTCGAAGAACCCCGGACCGCCCCCTGACCGAAGTAGCGCATGGTCCGGGCGATGAGTTCGCCATCCTTGGAGGCGCTGATGAGGATTTTCGCTCCCGGCCCGCGATACCCGGTAACCATGAGCAGCAACTGGTCATGCCAGAAGGCGAGGATGACGTGCTCCCCCCTTTCCCAGCCAGTTCGCAGTCGCTCTTCACCGACATACTCGATCCGCATCAGCGATTGCAGCAGACGTATGACCCAGGCTGCCAGGAAGGGGGCCACGGCGAGCAGGATGCGGTCGCCTAAGGACTGGTTCATCTCTGATCCTGGAACTGCATCTCGTAGAGTTTCTGGTAGAGGCCGCCTTGCTGCAGAAGTTCTTGATGGCTGCCGACTTGAACGATGCGACCGCTTTCAAGAACCACTATCTTGTCGGCATGCATGATCGTCGAGAGCCGGTGGGCGATGACAAAAGTCGTGCGGTTGCGCATCAGATTGGCCAAGGCTTTCTGCACCATCGCCTCACTCTCGGTATCGAGAGCACTGGTTGCTTCATCAAGGATCAGGATGGGCGCATCGCGCAATATAGCACGGGCGATGCAGATTCGCTGTCGCTGCCCGCCGGAAAGACGCAGCCCCCGATCGCCGATGGAGGTGTCGTACCCATTCGGCAACAGGCGGATGAAGTCATCGGCGTAGGCCAGCCTCGCCGCCTCTTCGACCTCGGCGTCGCTGGCATTGCGACGGCTGTAGCGGATATTATTGCGGATAGTGTCGTTGAACAGGAAGGTCTCCTGATCGACCAGGGCGATGTTGCTCTTCAGGCTGACCAGGGTGATGCGGCGGAGGTCTTCGCCGTCGACCCGGATAGCGCCTTCCTGCGGGTCGTAAAAACGGGCGAGCAGGCCGGCGATGGTCGACTTGCCGGCACCCGAAGGACCAACCAGAGCGATCACCTCCCCGGGCCTTGCCTGCAGAGAGAAGTCTTTCAGCACGGGCTCCTGTTCATAGGCAAAACCGACATGCTCGAAGCTCACCTCGCCGCGGGCGCGGGGAAGAGGCCGGGCATCGGGGGTGTCAGCAATATCGGGAATCTCGTCCATGACCTCGAAGACCCGCTCCGCCGCTCCGACCGACCGCTGGATGTTGTTGCTGACCTTGATCAGTTTCTTCAGGGGACCGTACATCATCAGAACCGAAGCAACAAAGGCGAACAGCTGCCCCTGGGTGATCGCCCCGGTGAGGACCCGATGCAGGCCGTACCACGCGACCGCGGCGACACCCAGCGATGCCAGCAGTTCGATGGCGGGCGCCGAGGCGGAATCGTATTTGAGGGTCTTGCGAAGAAAGCGGTAGAAGGCGAGGTTTTCAGTCCGAAAACGCCGATTCTCCTCCCCCTCGGTGCCAAAAGCCTTGATCACCTTGATCCCTGAGAAGGTCTCCTGCAGCACCCCGGTTAAATTACCCATGGTCGCCTGACTGCGGCGGGTGTAGTCCTTGATCTTGCGGCCGAGAACCGAGGCCGGCAGCACTGCCGCCGGCAGCACGAGAAAGGCGACGCTGGCCAGCTTCCAGTCGCTGTAGAAGGCCGAGGCGGTCAGCCCCACCAGGGTGAAGCACTCCCGCACCGCTTCGACCAGGACGTCGGCCGCGGAGCGCTGCAAAACACCGACGTCGTTGAGAATGCGTGACATCATGTTGCCGGTGGTGGTGCGGGAGTAATACCCCATGGAAAGGCCCATGGAGTGGGAATAGAGGTCGTTTCGTATGTCCTGGACGACCAACTGGCCAGCCGTCTTGATGTAGTATTCCTGGACGTAGCGGGAGGCCCCTTTGAAAACCGCCAGACCGATAATGATGAACGGTACCAGATTGACCAAGGTATAGTTGCCGGCGGCAATGATCCTGTCGAACAGCGGCCGGACCAGCTGCGCCGAAGCGACGTCAACGCCGGCCACCCCGAGAGAACCGATGACGGCCAGAATGATCCGGACGCTATGGGGGCGCGAATAGGCCAGCAGTCGCCGGTAAAGTTGACTCGTTTTTCCAGGCACTTATGGAGTATCCTCGGTTAAAGTTCCCCGGCTCATCACCGAGGCCATGCGGGCAACCCGAGCTGAGCAACCCGGCTCACCCATGCGCTCCCGCACCCGGGACAGCCCCGCACGGATGCTCTGCTCGTATCCGGGTTCTTCCAGAATTTTTATAATCTCGGCGGCAAGATTCTCGGCAGTGGCATCATCCTGTACGAATTCACGGACTACCCCTTCGCCGGCCACGATATTGGCCAGGCCGATGTGCGGCACCTTCACCAGGCGACGACCGATGGCGTAGGTCACCGGCGCCATCCGGTAGAGAATCGCCATCGGCGTGCCGACCAGGGCGACCTGCAGGGTCACCGTCCCGGAGACGGTGAGCACCGCATCGCATGCATTGGCCACATCGTAGATGCTCTCCTGAACCAGGGTGATGGGAAGAGAGCAACCGGCCATCCGCCTGGCAATCTCCTCGGGGGCCAGAGAGGGGGCGATTGGCAACAGAAAGCAGGCCTCGGGATGGCGCCGGTGGATCAGTTCGGCCGCCCCGAGGATGGCGTCGAAATTGTATTTCAACTCGTTGCGCCGGCTGCCTGGGAAAAGCCCGACCACCGGTCGGGCTGGGTCTAGCCCGATGCGGCGCCGGAATTCATTGCGGCCGCACTCGACTTTCGCCTCGTCGAGCAGGGGATTGCCGACGTATTCCACCTCGATGTCGAGCCCGTGGTAGAAAGCCGGTTCAAAGGGGAAAATAGCCGCCAGGCGGTCGACCACCCGGGCAATTTTATGCACCCGACCACGCCGCCACGCCCATACTTGCGGGCTGACGAAGTAAAGCACGGGTACGCCGGCCTTCTTCGCTTCTCTGGCAAGCCGCAGATTGAAATCGGGGAAATCGATGAGGATCAGCACAGCGGGACGGTCAGGACCGCGCAGCAGGGCCTTGAGACGGTTGAACGCTCGAAGGATCACCGGAAAATGCTCGATCACCTCCACCAGTCCCATCACTGCCAGCTCTTCCCCGGCAATGAGTATTTCGCAACCCGCCGCCGCCATCCGGCTGCCGCCGACCCCAAAGAAGGAAAGGCCCGGATCGATCTCCCGGGCCGCCCGGATCAGGTTGGCGCCATGGAGGTCGCCGGAAGCCTCGCCGGTGACGATCAGCGCCCGACGTGGCGCAGTGGAAACCAACACGACAGCTCCTTACAGCGCTGCCAGCAGAACGTCGCAGACCCGGTCGATCTGGCTGGCCGTCAGTTCAGGATACATGGGGAGCGAAAGGACGCGAGCAGCGACCTCTTCTGATACGGGGAACGAACAATCGGCATAAATGTCCCGATACACCTCCTGCCGGTGCAGCGGAATGGGATAGTAGACGGCACAAGCGATGCCGGCAGCCGTGAGGGCATGCTGAATCGATTCGCGAGCATCGGTGAGAACCGTATACTGGTGGTAGACATGTACACCTTTGCCATCCTCTGCCGGCGGAATCACCGGTGTCCCCTGCAGACGACTGGTGTAGAGATGGGCGTTTTTGCGTCGCAGGACGTTGTAGGTTTCAATGTGTTTGAGCTTGGCCCGTAGCACCACCGCCTGCAGTTCATCGAGCCGGCTGTTGTAACCAATCACCGAATGATGGTAGCGCTGGCGGCTGCCATGATTACGCAGAACGCGGACAGCTTCCGCCATCTCGTCGCTGTCGGTGACGATCATCCCGCCATCTCCGTAACAGCCGAGGTTTTTACTCGGGAAGAAGGAAAAACAGCCCAAGTCGCCCCAGACCCCGGTCATCCTGCCGCCATATTCTGCACCGAAGGACTGGGCGCAATCCTCGATCAGCCTGAGTCCATGCCGGCTACAAAGCTCCCGGATGGAGGCGAGGTCAGCGGGCTGACCAAACAGGTGGACCGGCAGGATGGCCCGGGTCCGCTTTGTGATGGCCGCTTCGATCAGGCTGACATCGATATTGAAAGTCTCCGGGTCGATATCGACGAAGACCGGCCGGGCACCCACATAAGAGATGGCCTCGGCTGTTGCGATAAAGGTAAAGGGCGTGGTGATCACTTCATCCCCCTCGCCGATGCCGGCAGCGCGCAGGGCCAGGTGCAGGGCATCGGTTCCGGAGGCCACGGCAATGGCATGCTTCACCCTGCAGTAAGCGGCTACCTCTTCCTCAAAAGCGCGGACATTGGGCCCCAGAATGAACTGGGTATTCTCCAGGACATCGCGGAAACCCTTTTCGATTTCGTCCTTGAGTATTTCATACTGACCTTTGAGGTCAACCATGGGGATATTCATATCGGCGCATCCTCTTTCAGCAGGGTTACTTCAAAAGCGACAGGCGAGGGGCGTGCGGTCACGCCCTCGCCTGCAGCACTCAGCCATGGGAAATTCGGCAGGTCAGGGACTTACCTCGTGCCAGAGTTTCTGATTAATCTGCAGGGCCAGTTCCAGAGCCCGCTTGCCGTCCTCCCCGGTGACGGGAGGAGCGGTACCGGTGCCGACGGCATCGATGAAAGCCCGAATCTCCTCCAGCAGGGCATCTCCCTGCTCGAAGCTCTTCTCCTCCATCGTCACGTTCGGCAGCCCTGGAATCGGCAATCCCTCGCCACCCTTACGGAAGATGGCGATCTTGCGCTCCTGGTAGTCAATGGAGATATAGGCATCGGACTGGAATATCCGGATCTTGCGCATCGCTTCACGACTGGCACGGCTGGCGGTGACATTGGCAACACAGCCGTTTTCGAACTGCAGACGGGCGTTGGCGATGTCGACCTCGTTCGAGAGAACCGGAACGCCGACCGAATTGACCACTTTGACCGTCGAAGGCACCATGTTCAAAATG
>DASPGW010000016.1 GCA_035620395.1 Desulfuromonadales bacterium
GGAGTTGCTCGTCGCCCTGCAGCAGGAGGATTTCGACCTGCGGCTCATTTTGTCCCTTGCCGTAGGCGGCGACAATGGCGGCGGCCAACTCCAGGTCGGTGGCCTCGGGCCGACCGCTGACCAGGCCCAGGGGACCGGTGAAGGAGGTGGCGCGCAGCAGAATGTCGGTCGGTCTGGCGATCCCCTTGATTTTTTCGTTGCTCTCCTGGTCGCGGCCGAGGGTCAGCCGGGCGTTGGGGGAGAGGCGGAACTGCCGGCCGAGCTTGAGCAGTTCCACGTCGGTGACGGTAGCCCCCGGCTGGTGCACGAAGAGGTCCCGCAGGCGTCCCGAGAAGGACTTTTCGGTGAGCAGGCAGCCGCCGCCGGAGGGGGGGTAGTCGGTCAGCCCCCAGGCTTCGGCAAACTCTGCCTGGCGGCGGCGGGAGCGGCCCTGGATGTCGAGCAGACGGCTGCGGTCGACCAGCCCCTCTTTCTCCATCGGCGTCTCCGGCAGGAGCCGGGCGCTCATGGGGCGCAGGATGCGTCCGGCCATCCCGGAATGCTTGGCCACCGCCTGCAGGGCGCTCAGGTTCTGGCTCATGGGCCGCTGACCCAGCACCTCGCCGGAGAAGAGAAAATCGAACCCCTGCTCCGCCAGGATCTCGCCGGCGAGGCGGAACATCATGGCGTGGCAGTCGATGCAGGGGTTCATGTTCTTGCCGTAGCCGTAAACCGGATTTTTCACCATCTCCAGGTGAACCTCGCCGATCGGCTTGACGATCAGGGGAATGTCCATCTTCCGTGCCGCTTTTTCGGCCTTGGCGGAACCGAAAAAGGGGGTGACGAAAGCGATGCAGGTCACTTCCACTCCCTGCCGTTTCAGCGCCAGCGCCGCCAGGCTGCTGTCGAGGCCGCCGGAGAGAAGTCCCAGTGCTTTGCTCATGATGTGCCTCCGAAAAACTTTACCGTTTAGCTGTTCAAGGGGTTAGAAAATAACACAAAAAAGCCCGCCGGCTCAAGTTGAAACAAAAGACGGCGTGACGGGTTGCTCCGCCGGGGCGAGAAATGCTATAGTGGCGAAAAATCCTCGATCCCTTCGCTGTTTACAGCCGTGGAGGCCCCTTGAAAGACAATTTCGGTCGCACCATCGATTACCTGCGCCTCTCGGTGACGGATCGGTGCAATCTGCGCTGCCGGTACTGCATGCCCGAGGAAGGGGTACCCTCCATCCCTCACGATGCAATCCTTTCCTACGAGGAGTTGCTGCGCATTGCCGCCGCCGCTGTTCGTCTCGGGGTTCGGAAAATCAGGGTCACCGGCGGTGAGCCGCTGGTGCGCCGGGGGATCGTCGACTTCGTGCGGCAGCTGGCCGCTCTGCCGGGGGCTCCCGAAGTCGTTTTGACCACCAACGGGCTGCGTCTGGCCGAACTGGCCGAAGAGCTCAAGGCGGCGGGGCTATCACGGGTCAATGTCAGTCTCGATACGCTCCGGGAAGAGCGTTTTGCGGGCATCACCCGGCGGGAAGGGCTGGCCCGCGTGCTGGACGGCCTGCAGGCGGCCGAGCGAGTCGGTCTTGGCCCGATCAAGGTCAACATGGTGCCGATTCTGGGGGTGAACGAAGACGAAATCGTTGATTTCGCCCGCCTGACCCTGCGCCATCCCTGGGAAATCCGCTTCATCGAGTACATGCCGGTGAGCGACAACCTGGGCTTTGCCCCGGAGCAGCGCTTTTCCGCACCGGCCATCATGGAGGAGCTGTCCCGGCTCGGGATCCTGCTGCCCATCCCCCGCTCGGGTCCGGCGGGCCCGGCACGCCTGTTCCGCTATTCCGACGCGGTGGGGCGCCTGGGAGTCATCCCCGCGGTTTCCAGCCATTTCTGCGGCGAATGCAATCGCTTGCGCGTTACCGCCGACGGCCGGATACGCCCCTGCCTCTTCTCCGACCAGGAAATAGACCTGAAGGAAGCCCTGCGCATCGCCAACAGCGACCAGGCTCTGGAAGCCCTTCTTGCCGCCGCCACTGGCGCCAAGCCAGAAAAGCACCGCATCGGCGATGCGGATTTCCAGCCTGGTGAGCGCAACATGCACGGAATCGGCGGTTGACCTCCCGGTAATTCGCTTGTTACCGCGCCCATCCACCCTCCTCCTGCAACACCTGCGTCAACTGCGTAAGGCTCCTTCCTCATTACGGGTTTGCCCGGAAGCCGGAACCGTTTCCGAATCTTCGGTGGTGTCCATCGCCGCGGGGAAAAGAAGTTGTTCGAGGTGAAAAATTGTGATATCTAATAGATTAATTTGACGTAATTGTTTGGCAGCCCTTCTGTTTCAACGATCGTCTGTGGGAGAGACTGTCCGGCGACAGTTCCACAAGGCATCCTCCAAAAGGATTCACGGTATGCAGAATGCCTGCCCATACGGTTTCGGCAAGACGGTCGCACTCGATTACGCGCGAGCGCTGGACAAGTTGTTGGGACTCTTCCAGGAGCGGGGCTTCAGCATCCTTTTTCAGGTCGACATGCAGGAGGCTCTCCGGCAGGAGACCGGTGCCGGCTTTCGCCGCTACATGATCATCGGCGCCTGTCCGCCGGCCTTCGCTCGCCGGGCCTTCAATGCCGACAGCAATATCGGCCTGCTGCTTCCCTGCAATGTCGTCGTTTATGAGGAGGAAGGGGGGCAGAGCACGGTCATGGCGATGGATCCCGCCTATCTGATGGACATGGTGCGGGTTCCCGAGGCGATCGAGGTCGCCATCGAGATCAGAGAAGAATTCGAGGCGCTCATCGAGATGATGTAGTCTGGAGGGGCGTGGTTCAAGACGATGATAAAAGGGGGAGCGGCCAACGGCCGTTCCCCCTTTTATCATGCGGGTTGGCGGATCAGGGTTTGATGTGGCAGCGGGCGCAGTTGCCCGCCGGAGCGAAGGCCCGCTTGCCGTTGTGGCAGACGCCGCAGAGCCGGCCGGCGTAGATCTCCTCCATGGTGATCTGGATGGTTCCCTGTTTCATTTTGGGAAACATCTGATCGTTGTGGCATTCCTTGCAGACCGCACCGGCGTCCTTGTGCACCTTGCCGTCGAACATGACCTTGCCCATCGGGCCGCCCTTGAACTCGAGGACCGTACCGGGCGATACCGCCAGTGCCGTTCCGGTGGAAAGCAACAGTGCCAGCAGGCCGGGAAGGAAGGATTTGCGCATCGTTTGTTCTCCTGTGTGGGGTGGCGATGGGAAAATAGATCGTACAGGCCACTATTATGCCGCAAAACCTGGCAAAGGCAACCGGGGGTGGACTTTTCGCCGGTGACTGAATCGATGAACCAAGGCTGGTCGCGGGAGATTTAAGGCAAAAAAAGACGCCCCGCCGGATTTCCGGGGGGCGTCTCAGGTTTCAGGCCGTCAGGCAGCCCCCGGACTCAGCGGGGGCAGACGTCGGCAGCCTTCTTTGCACCGGGTTACGGGACGGAGCATGTAGATAGTGGTCCACATATGTAGCACTCCTTTCCGGGGAAAACCCCTTCTCGTTGATTGCTCGATTATACGGGCATTGCGTGGCCGAACACAAGGGGGCGGCCGAATTTTTCTATTCCGGCAACTCCGGCAGCGCCTCCGCCAGCAGTTCCAGGATGTGCACCGCCCGGGCGCTGCCGCCGGCATGGTTGATCGAATCCTGCAGCTGCATGATGCAGCCCGGACAGTCGGTAGCGACCAGTTCGGCGCCGGATTCGCTGATGCTGGCCGCCTTCTTGGCGCCGATCTGCTTGCTGGTTTCGTAGTGGTAGACCGAGTAGGTGCCGCCGAGCCCGCAGCAGGTACCGGCCGCGGCCATTTCGATGAACTCGACCTGCGGCAGCGCCTTGAGGATCGCCCGCGGCTCTTTGGTGATGCCCTGGGTGCGCAGGTGGCAGGGGTCGTGGTAGGTGACCCGGCTGCGTCTGGCCGCTTTCGGCAGCGCCGAGAGTTTTTCGGCCAGGCCCTGCTCGACGAGAAAGACGAAGATGTCCCGGGTCTTCGCCCCGAGCTGCCGGTATCCCTCGCCCAGATCGCCGTAGACTTTGCCGATACCGGCGTTGCAGGAAGCGCAGGCGGTCACGACGTAATCGACCTTGTGCCGGGTGAGGGCGGCAAGGTTCTGGGCCGCCAGCTTCTCGACCGTTCCGGCCGCTCCGGCGCTCACCGCCGGCAGCCCGCAGCAGGCCTGGTCCTTCGGGATGATGACGGTCACGCCGAGAAATTTCAGCGCCTGCAGGAAGGCCTCGCCCACCGCCGGGTACATGTAGTTGATGCCGCAGCCGGTGAAGAAGGCGACGGTCGGCTGCCCCGCCTGGCCGGGAATCACCTCGGGCACGCGCTCGCGGAAGGGGCGGGCGGTGATCGGCGGCAGGGTGCGGTCCGCTTCCAGGTAGGGAGCGGGGAAGCGCAGGCGCAGGCCACTGTCCTTCGGCAGCTTTTTGAACAGCAGCGCGGAGAGCGCCCCGCCGGTCTTCGCCAGGGCGTTCATCAGCTTGGGCCGGCCAAGGACGGCGGCGACCCCCTTGCCGAAGCTGGAGAGCCCCTTCTGCTCGGCGATGCGCCGGCGCACCGCGGCGACGATTTCGTCGGTCGGCACCTTGTTGGGACACTGGGCCTCGCAGCTGCCGCAGAGCAGGCACTGGCTCATGTCCTCGAGCACCTTCGCTTCGAGGTCGACCTCGCCGGCGAGCAGCGACTGGGCCAGGGCCACCTTGCCCCGGGCGACCCGGCCTTCGTATTTTTCCGCGGCGAACACCGGGCAATGGGCGCGGCAGGCGCCGCACTTGACGCACTGCTCGATCTCTTCGCGGAACTCTTCGAGTTGTTTCAGTTTGCTCATTTAAATTCCAGGGACATCAATCCAGGAAGATCTTCCCGGGATTGAGAATGTTGTTCGGGTCGAGCGCCTTCTTGATGGTCTTCATATAGGCGGCGGCCTGCTCGCTGATCTCCAGCGGGATGTAGGGGGCCTTGGCGATGCCGACACCGTGCTCGCCGCTCATGGTGCCGCCGAGTTCGAGGGCCCCCTTGAAGACCTCCTCGATCGCCTGCTCCGCCTTTTCCAGTTCGCCCGGCACCTTCTTGTCGATCATGATGTTGACGTGGATGTTGCCGTCGCCTGCGTGGCCGAAGTTGACGATCGGGATGCCGTGGCGCTCGGCGATGGCGTCGATCCTGCGGATCATCTCCGGTACCTTGGAGCGCGGCACGCAGATGTCCTCGTTGAACTTGTCGGGGTTGACCTTGCGCAGCGAGGCCGACACCGAGCGGCGGATCTGCCAGAGCGCTTCGCTCTCGGCCGGCGTCTCGGCGATGCGGGTCTCGACCACCCCGAGGGGCTGGATGATCCCGACGATTTTTTTCGCCTGCTTGTCGAGGAACTCCTGGTCGCCGTCGACCTCGATGATCAGCACGGCGCGGGCGCTCTCGGGCACCTGCAGGCCGGTCGCCTGGCGGACGCAGTCGATGGTGCGGCCGTCCATGAACTCGAGGGTGGTCGGGATGATCTTGCCGCGGATGATCGCCGAGACCGCCTGCGCCGCGCCGTCGATGGAGTCGAAGAGCACCAGCATGGTCTTTTTCGCCTCGGGCAGCGGCAGCAGCTTGATGACGATCTTGGTGATGATCCCCAGGGTCCCTTCCGAGCCGCACATCAGCTTGGTCAGGTCGTAGCCGACCACCCCCTTCATGGTCGGGCCGCCGGTGGTGATGACGTCCCCTTGCGGAGTCACCACTTCCAAGCCGAGGATGTAGTCCTTGGTGACGCCGTACTTGACGCAGCGTGGGCCGCCGGCGCACTCGGCGACGTTGCCGCCGAGGGTGGAAAACTTCAGCGAAGCCGGGTCGGGCGGGTAGAAGAGGCCGACCTTCTCCACCGCCAGCTGGAACTGCTCGGTGACGACCCCCGGCTCGACGGTGGCAACCAGGTTTTCCTGGTCGATCTC
>DASPGW010000017.1 GCA_035620395.1 Desulfuromonadales bacterium
GGCCGAGAGGAAGCTCAGTTGGGGTGCATGGTAAGGCAGAATCGAAGGCCGCAGCAGCACCGAGACATAGAGATTCACCCCCGGCGGCGAGATCCAGCTGCGGCCGAGGCGCCCCTTGCCTGCCGTCTGCCGATCGGCGATGACTACCGTCCCCTCGGCCGCACCTGCCTCGCCCAGGCCATGCGCCCGCATATTGGTCGAATCGGTCGCCTCGTAATAGACGACCTCGCGACCGATCCGGCGCGTTTCCAGGCCGGCCTGAATCTCCGTCGGGATGAGGGTGTCGGGAGTGCCGGTCAGACGGTAGCCCCGGGAGGTGACTGCCTCGATGGTGTAGCCGAGTTCGCGCAGTTGCCGGACCTGCTTCCAGACGGCAGTGCGGGAGACTCCCAGCGACTGGCTGAACTCTTCTCCGGAGACGAACTGCCCCGCCTTTTCCCGCAGCAGCCGGAGGATCTCTTCCTGCGCGTTTTTACCGCTCATGCACTCCGCCTACTGAAACAGCATGGAGATGTCCGCCGCCCGCACCGAGTGGGTCAGGGCACCGACCGAGATGAGGTCGACCCCCGTCTCGGCAATCCCCCGCACCGTCTCCAGGTTGACCCCGCCGGAGGCTTCGGTGCGGGCGCGGCCCGCCACCAGCGCCACGGCCTGGCGCAGGGTCGCGTTATCCATGTTGTCGAGCAGGATGATGTCCGCCCCGGCGTTCACGGCCTCGGCCACCTCCTCCAGGTTGCGCGTCTCCACCTCGATCTTGAGGGTGTGCGGAACCCGCTCCCGCGCCCCGGAGATGGCCGTGGTGATGCCGCCGGCGGCGGCCACGTGGTTTTCCTTGATCAGCACCCCGTCGTAGAGGGAGGTGCGATGGTTGCGGGCGCCCCCCATGCGCACGGCATACTTGTCGAGAACCCGCAGGCCGGGCATGGTCTTGCGCGTATCGACGATGGTCGCCCCGGTACCCTCCACCTCATGGGCGAAGCGGGCGGCGAGGGTGGCGATGCCGCTCATGCGCTGCAGCAGGTTGAGGGCCACCCGCTCCCCCTGCAGCAGGACGGCGGCCTCGCCCCTGAGCCAGGCGAACACCTCGCCCCGGCGGACGCTGAGGCCGTCCTCACTCAGCTTCTCGAAGGCGACCGTCGCGTCGAGGATCTGGAAGACGCGCCGGGCGACATCGATGCCGGCGAGGACGAAATCCTCCTTCGCCACCAGTTCGGCACGGGCCATGGTACCCGGCTCGATGGTGGCCAGCGTGGTCACGTCGCCCGTACCGATATCCTCCTGCAGGGCGTTGCGGATGATGCTGTCGATGGCGAACATCGAGCCTCCTCTATAACCTATTGAAAACGCATTTTTATACCACAGGCAAAGGCGAAGCGGCAACCGAAAAGCCGGCCGGCCGGCAAAAGTAATTTCCCTTTACTTTTTCCCGTTTTCTGCTAGAAAATGCGTCTGCATCCTGTACACGCGAAGGGAGTTTTATGAAAGAAAAACCGGTCACCTGCCCCAACTGCTTCGGCACAACCTACCGGGAGGTTCTGGTTACCGCCACCTCCCGCAACGTAGTACACGATGACACCGCCCCACCCGCCGCCAAAGGTTGCGGACTTGGCGCCGAAAAGCGCAAGGAAGTGGTCAAACTTTTCTGCGTGCACTGCGGCCATGAACTGACCCGCAAAGGGGGCCGGGCCTGACCGCGCCCGACCTGCCTGCGCTCATCGGAACAAGGAGACCACCTTGCACTCATTGCGGATAGTTGCTCTGTTGCTGGCCACTTCGCTGCTCACGGCCGGCTGCGTCAGCAAATCGACCTACCAGAGGAAAGTCGACGAGGCAACTCAGCTGACCGAAACGGTCCGGGGGCTCGAAACCGACTATGAGCAACTGGTCAAACAGAAGGAAGCGCTGATCGCCGGCAACGACCAGCTGAACCGGCAACTGACTGACGCCATGGAGAAAAGCTCCAACCTGCAGCAGGATCTGCTGCGCGCCCGGGCCGACATCGACCGCCTGGAAAAGGTTCTTTCGGCGCGCAGCGAAGAGACCGGCAAGGCGATGGCAGAGATGCGCCAGACCATCGACCGGCTGCAGGCGGAAAATCAGGATCTCGCCCACCGGGTCGAACAGGAGCGCATCGCCCGCGAGGCGCGCATCGCCCAGATGAAAAGCACCTATGACGAACTGGTGCAGAAGATGGAGACCGAGATCCAGCGCGGCGAGATCACCATCTCCGAACTGCAGGGCAAGCTCACCGTCAACATGGTCGAACGCATCCTCTTCGACTCGGGCAAGGCCGACATCAAGCCGGCCGGCCTCGAGGTGCTCAAGCGCGTCGGCGACATCCTCAAGGAGGTGGCCGACAAGAACATCCAGGTCGAGGGACACACCGACAACGTCCCCATCAGTCCCCGCCTGCAGCAGACCTTTCCCAGCAACTGGGAGCTCTCCACTGCCCGGGCGACCAACGTCGTCCACTTCCTCCAGGATCGGGTCGGCATCGCCGGTGAACGGCTCTCGGCCAGCGGCCTCAGCCAGTACAGCCCGGTGGCCGCCAACGACACCCTCGAAGGGCGGGCGCAGAACCGGCGCATCCAGATCGAGCTGGTGCCCCTCGAGGCGAAGGTGGTCAAACCGCTGGAGTAGGCAGGGTCGGCCAGCCAATAAACATCAGCGCCGGGAGCCTCAAAAAGGCTCCCGAATCATTTCAAGGCATTATGACACCATACAGTTCTATCCTGCTTGAGATCGCCCTCCCCGTGCTGCTGATGCTGGGGGCGGAGCGGTATGCCGTCTACCGGTTTTTGCGAACCCCCGAGCAGATCGCCTGGGTGCGACGCCACGCCTGGCTCCACCCCAACGCCATCAGCCGGGCCCGCTATCCCATGGGGTTTCTCTCGGTAGCCATGCTGCACCTGGACTTTCCGCGACTTTGTTTTTTGTTCTTTACCTTCTGGATGATTACCGACATCACCGACGGCGAGATCGCCCGCAAGTGCGATCTGCACACCGAAGAGGGGGAGACGATCGATCCCTTCTCCGACAAACTCATGTACTCCCCCATGCTGATCTACCTGGTCTGGCGCGGTTGGCTCGACCCCGTGCTGGTGGGAGCGTTTCTGGCTTTCGACATCACCGGCCAGCTCTCCCGGTACTTCATCAAGATAAAAGCGGCGAACCTGTTCGGCAAGGCCAAGACGTTTCTCGTGGTCGTGCTCCTGATCGTCGTGGGCCTGGAATGGATTTACGGGCCCCTGCCGCTCCTGGGACGGACGATCCAGCCGCTGCTCGCGATCTGCACAGGCCTCGCGTTTTGCTCCACGGCTTTCAAACTCATCCCCAACTACTGGTACGCCAACATCCTGAGCCTCATGAACCTGGTGTGCGGGCTCGCCGGTTGCTGGGTCGTGCTCACCGGCCACCCGCCGGTCTATGCCCTCGGCCTGGTCTTCCTCGGACAGTTCCTCGACCTGTTCGACGGTCGGGCCGCGGAGCGTTGGGGCTCAACTCCCAGCGGCGAGATCTTTGACGACGTGGCCGACGGGACGAGCTTCGGGCTCACCGTGGGGCTCATCGTCGCCACCGCCTTTTCGCAGCTTTGGGTAGGAATGGCAGTCGGGGGGACCTACCTGGGGGCGGTGGTGTATCGACTCATCCGCTTCGTGGTCGAGAAACGCAAACAGGGGATCCTCGGCGGGGTGGCCACTTTCTCCGGGTTGCCCTCCCCGGCCGGGGCACTGCTGGCGGGAACCACCTGCGTTTTGATCCCCAGCGAGGTGGCCAACGGCCTGATTGTCGTCGCAACCGCCCTGCTGATGGTCTCCCGGGTTCCCTATGCCCACTTCGGCCGCTCCATCCTGCCGAAAATTCCCAAAATCGTGCGGGTGCTCGTCCTCGGGGCGTTCCTGTTCCTCCTGGCCCTGGGCGTTCGACGCGACCAATACACCGCCCCCCTGCTCATCGCCTTTGCCGCAGCCGTGACCTATCTGGCCTCTCCCGTGTTCTGGGCGACTGACAGGAAATCCTGATTCGGGTACGGCTTCCCATGCAAAAGCCGGAACGTTTCCGCCCCGGCTTTTGTCGTTTTTCACCTGCCTGATTCCCTCAGCAACATCGCCTGCCCGGCGGCTGGTCAGCCGGGCTTGCGGGCCAGAACCACGGCGGTCTCCTCGCTGACCCGGCGAACCTCGGGCCGGACGAATCCCACCTCTTCCATCCAGACGCTGATCTCGCCGCCGCTGTAGGTACGGCCGCCTTCGGTCATCACCAGCATGTGCACGGCGAACAGGGCGGCGGAGAGCGGCGCCGCCTTCCCCTCGTCCAGGAGGAACTCGTGCACCGCCAGCATCCCGCCCGGATTGAGGGCGCGCCAGGCCTTTTCGACCAGCATCCGGCACCCTTCCTCGTCCCGCGAGTGGAAGACCTGGGAGATCCAGACGACGTCGACTCCACTGCCCAGCTCGTGCACGCAGAAGTCCCCCTCGATCAGCCGGACCTTATCCAGCAGCCCCCGCGCGGCGAGCCGCTCCCGTCCCACCGCCAGAGCCCCCGGCAGGTCGAAGAGACGCACCTCGCGCAGCGCCGGATGGGCGGCGAGAAACGCCTCGGCATAGGTACCGGGGCCGCCGCCGACATCGAGCAGCACGCGGGCGTCGCCGATATCGAGCTGGCGGGCGACCTGCGGCGCCAGCTCGCGGGTGACATCGTCCATGCCGCGGATGAAGTCGCGCGTCCAATCCTCCCGCTCACCGAGGATCGCCGCCTCCCGCGCAGCATCAGGATGGCCGGCGCGCAACACCTGCGGCAGATCGTTCCACGCCTCCCAGCAGTGGTGGATGTGACGGAAGATGCTCCCCCGGTAGTTCTTTCCCTGCACCAGGAATTCGTTCGCGACCGGGGCATTGCGGTAGCGGTCGCCCGCCTTCTCCAGCAGTCCCATCGCGGTCAGGGCATTCAGCAGCAGCCCCAGGGCGCGGCCATCCACGCCGAGTTCGAAGGCGAGGTCGGCGGACCCCCGCCCCTCCCCCAGCCGGCTGAAGAGGTCGAGGTCGTTGGCGGTGAAAAAGACCTTGGTTTGCTCAAAACCATGGGCCAGTCGCAGCAGGTCGCGGAACGATTCGATCGGCATGGGGACTCCCTCGGAAATGCGGTGCTAGGTTTTCAGTGTGTAATCCACTCAACTTTCACTTTACGAGTCATCCCCCCTGTGCAACAGGGGGGAAGGCTCGCCCTGCGAGCCAGGGGGGTCACGCCCTCCCTGTCGACCCCCCTGCCCTGCGGGCATCCCCCTATTTCATAGGGGGGACAGTCTCACCCATGAAGAGGAGGTCGGCCCTCAGCATTTGCTCCTGCCCAGGACCTCCCGCAGCACCCGGCGGCGCAGGGTGGCAAAGCGTGCCGCTTCGTCCGGCGGCCCGGCTTCCAGAAGAACGAGAAGGAACTCCCGGGCGAACTCGTTCAACGATCGCCCCGACGCCCCATGCAACATCGGCTCGAAGGGAGTCCCCGCCGGGTCTCCCATCTGCTCGATGGCGACGGGCTCCGCCTCGCCGTCGAAGAGGTGCAGGCTCAGGTCGGCCCCGGGACCGGTAAAACCGGGACCTTCGCTGCTGCAGACCAGCATCCCCGTCGCCGGCAGGGCCACCTCCAAACCGGTCGAAGCAAGCAGAGTCTGCAGGCAGGCCGGGTGCAGCCGACCCCGGCGCCGGCTGCGCAGATCCTGAAAGGCGAAACCGGCCGCACTCCCCGGTGCCCGATTGCCGCAGACCGGGCAGTCGGGCACCTGACGGCGGCCGAGCCTTCCCGAAGTAGCGGAAACCGGCGACAGGCCCTGGCAGCGAGGCCCCTCGGCAGAATCGAAACGCTGCAGCACGAAGCCGGCCAGCGCGCGGAGCTGGCTGTGGACCACCGTGCCCCGGGCGTGGGTGATCACCGGGTGGATGCGGCTGGTGAAGCTGGTGGCCAGCCCCTCGACCTTGGGGCTCTTGGCGATGAAGGTGTCGACCACCTGGTAGCCGCGCTCCTGCGCCGAGAAGACCAGGAACTCCCGCACCCCGATCTCCTGGCGCAGGCGCAGCCTGGCATCGACCAGACTCGGCAGCAGCCACATCTTCTCCAGCGGCTCTCCGGCCTGCCGCAGCGCCTGCTGCAGCGAGGCGGCGTTGACCAGCGAGGCACGGTCCTTGACCGGGACCAGGACCAGGTCGGCGGCGATCAGGGCGTTGCGGGTGAAATAGTCGAGAATCGGCCGGGTATCGAGGATGAGGATACCCGAGAGGCGGGAAGCCGTGAGGGCTCGGCACAGATGGCCGGGGTCGTCGTCGGGCGGCGAGAGGGTGCGATCGGAGGCGAGGAACTGCACGCCGTACTCCCCCATCTGCGCCAGTTCCGCAGCCGGGTTGCCGGCGAAGAGGCCGGCCACGGAGGCCCCCCTGTGACCACCGATGGCGAACATCTGATCGACACTGAAATGGTTGTCGAAGGAGGCGATGGTGACCGGCAGGTCCTCGCGCAGCGCCTTGAGGTAGACGGCGAGGTTGGTGGCGATGGTGGTCTTCCCCACCCCCCCTTTTTCGCTGGCCACGGCGACGACGAACGGATAGTCCTGGTTCATAGGTCTCCCGTAGGGGCGAACCTTGTGTTCGCCCAAGGGCGATGACTAGCATCGCCCCTACACATTCACCGTTTCCGGCACCTGTAAAGCCTCCCAGCGCCCATAGAGGCCGGCGATTTCCTCCTGCAGCGTTTCGTGCTGCAGGGAAACTTCCCGCCAGCGCCCGGCATCCTGGTAGAGCGCCGGGTCGGCCATCGTCAACTCCAGCGCTGCCAGTTCGGCCTCCCGCACCTCGATTCGCGCTTCCACTTCGGCCAACTCCTTCAGCCGGCGCTTTTCCTCGCGCTGCGCTTCCTTGCGCTCCTCGTGCTGCCGGCGGCGGTCCTCCTTGTCGAAAGGGATCGCCGTCTCGGCTGCCGCTGCAGCCGAGGTCTCGACCCGCAGGGCGGAATGTCCCCCCTCGCCGCGGCTCGCCTTGACCCGCAGAAAATCCTCGTAGTTGCCAAAATACGACTCGATGCGGCCGCCGCCGACCTCGATGACCCGGGTAGCGAGAGCGTCGACGAAGTAACGGTCATGGGAGACGAAAACCAGCGTCCCCTGATACCCCTTGAGGGCGTCGAGGAGGACCTCCTTGGAGGCGAGGTCGAGATGGTTGGTCGGCTCGTCGAGCAGCAGCAGGTTGGCCGGACGCAGCAGCAGGATGGCCAGGGCGAGCCGGTTGCGCTCGCCGCCGGAGAGGACCGCCACCTTCTTGTGCACATCGTCGCCGGAAAAGAGGAAGGCGCCGAGGATGTCGCGCACCCGCGGCACCATGTCGAAGGGGGCGGCGGCGGTGATCTCGTCGAGCACGCTGCGGGCGGGATCGAGGACCTTGGCCTGGTCCTGGGCGAAGTAGGCCGGATGCAGGTTGTGCCCCTCGATCCGCCGTCCCGCCCGCGGCGCCTCCACCCCGGCGAGCAGGCGCATCAGGGTCGACTTGCCGGCGCCGTTGGGACCGACCAGGGCGAGGCGCTCTCCTTTCTCCACGGTCAGATCGACACCGGAGAGCACGGTCAGCTCGCCGTAGCTCTGGCTGGCGCCCGCAAGCTCCATGGCGGTCCGTCCCCCCTTGGGCGGCTCGGGGAAGCGGAAGGCGATCTTCTTGCGCTGCGGCGGCACCTGGATGCGTTCGATCTTCTCCAGCTGCTTCACCCGGCTCTGCACCAGCGACGCCTTGTTCGCCTGGTAGCGGAACCGGCTGATGAACGCCTCGATCTTGCCGACCTCCTCATCCTGGCGCCGCTTCTCCTCGAGCAGCGCCGAGACGCGCCGCTCCCGCTCCACCAGGTAGGCGCTGTAGTTGCCGGGATATTCGGTGAGCGAGCCGTTCCAGACCTCGACGATGCGGCCGACCACCTGGTCGAGAAAGAAGCGGTCGTGGGAGACCAGCATCACGGCATGGGGATAGGCGGCCAGGTACCCCTCCAGCCAGTCGCGGGCGGGGAGGTCGAGATGGTTGGTCGGCTCGTCGAGCAGCAGCAGGTTGGGACGCTGCAGCAGCAGCTTGGCCAGGGCGATGCGCATCTGCCAGCCGCCGGAGAAATGATCGCAGGGCCTCTCCCAGTCGGCCTCGGCGAAACCCAGGCCGGCGAGCACTTTGCCGATCTCGGTTTCGATGGTGTAGCCGCCGCGCTGGCGGAAAGCCTCCTGCAGGGTGGCGTAGCGGTCGAGGTCGTCGGGGTCGTGGCGGCGGGCGATGGCCTCTTCCAGGCGGCCGATCTCCGCCTCCATGGCGAGCAGTTCGGCGAGGGCCGAGCGGACTTCGGCGAAGAGGGAGCGGCCGCGGTGCTCCAGACCGTCCTGCGGCAGGTAGCCGAAGGTGGTTCCCCGGGCGGCCTGGACCTCGCCGCCGTCGGGCGCGACCTGGCCGGCCAGCATCTTGAGCAGGGTGGTCTTGCCGGCGCCGTTTTCGCCGCACAGGCCGACCTTGTCGCCGGGCCGCAGGTGCCAGTTGATGCCGGCAAAGAGGCGGCGGCCGGCGTAATCCTTGACGATGTTTCGTAGTTGCAGCATGGCGTTGTTTATAGCACAGGAGGAGGGGAAGGGGGAAGGGCGAACCGGCCGCAATCCGGTCAACAGGGAAAACAGCCAGCGATGCCTTCTCTCTATCCAAACCCTCCATTCTCTGCTATAGTTAGCGCGCTTTCGGGCCTTCTGCGGCCCGCCCAGAATGTCTCCACCGGGTCTTATGGCCTTTGGAAATATAAAAAAGCAGGTATTTCGCCGGACCCGCCGACCGATGTTGTCCGAGTGCCCGCTCCCTTCGGGGCGGCGCGCCGGATGCCGGCCGGCGGACCGCACGCAGGGGATTGCCCCTGCTCCACACCCTTTGAAGCCGCTTTGCGTAAGCGGCCGGAAAGAATGCTCATGACCAAGAAAATGCTGATCAACGCCACCCATCCCGAAGAGAACCGGGTGGCCATCGTCGAGGACGGTATCCTGACCGAACTCGACATCGAAATCGCCGGCAAGGAACAGACCAAGGGGAACATCTACAAGGCGGTGGTGGTGCGGGTCGAGCCCGGGCTGCAGGCCGCCTTCGTCGATTACGGGGCCGAACGGCTCGGCTTCCTGCAGATGGGCGACCTCCACCCGTCGCTGTTCAAGGCCAACGAAGACAAGGGGCGCCCGCGCATCACCGACATCCTGCGGCGCGGCCAGGAGCTGCTGGTCCAGGTGGTCAAGGAGGAGCGCGGGACCAAGGGGGCGGCCCTGACCACCTTCCTCTCCCTGCCGGGCCGCTTCATGGTGTTGATGCCCGACAGCGACACCAAGGGGGTCTCGCGCAAGATCGAGGACGAATCCCAGCGCAAAAAGCTCAAGGCGGCCATGGCCTCCCTCGACCTCCCCGAGCACATGGGCTACATCGTGCGCACCGCCGGCATCGGCCAGACCAACGAGGAACTCAAGCGCGACTTCGACTACCTGGTCCGGGTCTGGGACAACCTGCAGACGCACGCCGGGCAGGTCAAGGCCCCGGCGCTCATCTACAAGGAGTCGAACCTGGTCATCCGCTCCATCCGCGACTATTTCAGCGCCGACATGGACGAGGTTCTGGTCGACGACCCGAAGGTCTGCCAGGAGGCCAAGGATTTCTTCCAGCAGGTGATGCCGGAGTTCGCCCGCCTGGTCAAGCTGCACCAGGAGCGGCGTCCCATCTTCTCCCGCTACCAGATCGAAGAGCAGATCGAGACGATCGTCAAGAACAAGGTCCCCCTCCCCTCCGGCGGCTCCATCGTCATCGACTCCACCGAGGCGCTGGTGGCGGTCGACGTCAACTCCGGCAAGATGGCCGGCGAGCAGGGGGTGGAGGGAACCGCCTACAAAACCAATCTCGAGGCCGCCGAAGAGGTCGGCCGCCAGCTGCGCCTGCGGGACCTCGGCGGGTTGATCGTCATCGACTTCATCGACATGCGCGACCGCAAGCATATCCGCGAGGTCGAGAAGCGTCTCAAGGACGCCCTGAAAAACGACAAGGCACGGGTCACCATCGGCAAGATCAGCCAGTTCGGCATGCTGGAGATGAGCCGCCAGCGGATCAAAGCGGCGCTGGCCGAGGGCTCCTACCTTCCCTGCCCGCATTGCCAGGGCAGCGGCCGGATCAAGAATGTCGAAGCGCAGACGGTCGCCTTCCTGCGCAAGATCCACGGCGGCATCGCCAAGGGACAGGTCGGCCGCATCGAGGGGGAAATCCCCCTTGAGGTTGCCACCTACCTGCTCAATACCAAGCGCGAAGAGCTGCTGGAGATGGAGCGGCGGCATCAGGTGTCGATCTTCGTCAAGGGTCGCCCCGATTTCATCGCCGGGCAGATGGAACTTTCCTTCCTGAAGCGGGAGAAGGAGGAAACGCCGCCCGCCGAGTACGTCGAGGCCGGTGCCCCGGCTCCGCAGCCCGAACCGCGGCCCGCTCCTCCGCAGGTGGAGAAACCGGCGGACGTGGCGGTCGAGTTGGAAACCGCTGAGGATGCGGCGAAGAAAAAACGCAAGCGCAAACGCAAGAAGAAGGGAACGGCCGAGGAGGGTGGCTCCGAGACTGCAGTAGCGGTCCTTGAGGAAGAGCGGGGCGAGGCTGCCACCGAAGCGCCGGTTTCGGCCGCCGCGACAGCCGCCGAGGAAGAAACCGCCCCCGAGGCCGTCCTGCAGACCGAGCCGGCAGCAGGCGGAAGCGTCGAGGAAGGGGGCAAAAAGAAACGCAAGCGGCGGCGCAAGAAGAAAAAGGGCGAAGCTGAGGGCGTCGCGATTGAGCCGGCGGCCACCGCGACCGAGCCGGCTGTAGCAGCCGCGGAAACAGGCGCAGTGGAAACGTCCGAGGCGTTCCCGGGAATGGGAACCGCCGATGAGGAGCGGGCGAAGAAAAAACGCCGGCGGCGCAAGAAGAAAAAACCGGCGGCCGGTATTCCGGTCGAAGCGGCGGCGAGCGAAGCGCTGCTCCCCACTTCGACTCCCTCGCAGCCGATGGAGGAAGCGGCAGCGTCCGTGCCGGCAGGCGTGGAACTACCGGCTGCAGAAGCCAGGCCCAAACGGCGCCCGGGCCGGCCGAAACCGGCGGCAAAAGGCGCCGAGGCTGCACCTGAAGCAGCGGCGGCCGGCGTTGCCGAAGTACCGAAGGATACGTCGGCCGTGTCCTCTCTCCCGAGCGCCGAGTCGCCGGCCAAGCCGGCAACCAAACCGAGAAAGCGCACTCCGCGCGCCAAACCGGGGGCCGCCGAGGCGCCCCCTGCCCCGGCCGATTCGGGCGAAGGGGCGCCGGAGCCGGCGGCGCCAAAGCGACGCGCCCCGCGCCGCAAGGCCGCCGAAACGGCAAAGGAAGAGCAGGAAGCCTGAAGATGAAAAGGCCGGGTCGAGCGACCCGGCCTTTTTATTTGCTCTCCTTGTGCCCCTTGAGAAAAACCACCAGCGCTCCCTCCCCACCGTAGCGGGCCGGTGCCCTCCCCCACTCGGCCACCCAGGCGGCGGCCTCATATTTCAGGTAGCGCTCGATCTCTGCCCGCAGGACCGGTTCCCCGCCGGAACCCCGGCCGCGGCCGGTGACGATGAGAACGGTCTTGCGTCCGTGGTAGGCCGCATTGTCGAGGAAGTGCCGGACCCGTTCGCGGGCAACGTCACGGCCGAGTCCGTGCAGGTCGAGCTGCGCTTCCGGGACGAGTTCGCCGCGGCGCACCTGGCGCATGCGGCGCGGCGTGGCCGCCACCTCTTCGGCTGCCGGAATCTCATCGCAGAAGACCGCCTCCATCTTCCCCAGGGAGGCAAGAAAGAGGTCTCGATCGCTCGCCGGCGATGCGGCGGCGGCCTTAGGAGGCGACTCGGCTGGTCCGGCCGCCGCCACTTTCTGCTCGGAATCCCCGGCAGCGCTGCGGGCCACCCCAAGCCGCTCCATCTCCCCGGCAAAGAGGGACGCCTCGTCCGGAACCGGCGGGGCGGCCGCCGGCGGCTTGACGGGTCGGCCTGCCGGCAGCTCCTTTTCCGGCGACGAAACGCAAAACCCCTTCAAGCGCTTGAAGGGGTCGTGCTGAAACTCTTTTTTCCGGTCCTTCTTCCCGCCGGCCACGATCAACGCCTGACGATCTTGCGCCGCCCCTGGATAGCCTTGGTCTGCTGACGGATGAGGGTTCCCTGCTTCTCCAGATGGAACTGGTACCAGAGATCGCCCCAGGCCAGCATCTTCATTTTGCGGCCTTCCTTGAGCGCGTCGAGGTTGGACTGCAGAAGCTCGTGCCCGCCGACCTTCTTTACCCCCTTCTCCATGACCGTGATCGCCTTCTCCTTCTCGCCGACCCGCTCCAGACAGTAACCGTATAAATTCCAGAGCATCGGCTCCTTCCTGGTAGCGGTGGTCGCCTTCTCGAAGGTCTCGATCATCTTGGCGGTCTTGCTGCGTTTCATGTAGCAGATGGCGAGCATCCCCATGGCGACCCAGTGGCGGACGAAGCCCTTCTGCAGGTACTCGAAGGCTTCGGCAAAGTCCCGTTTAAGATAGAGAACCGTGCCGATCTGGGCGTTGAGTTGCCCCTTGATGTAGAACTGCCAGGGTGCATACTTGAAACCGCTCTGCAGGGTCTTCACCGCCTTCTCCCCCCGGCCGGCCAGGAGGTCGCGCTGGGCGGTCTCCATCAGGGTGCCGATCTTTTTCATGATCAACCGGGTGATGAGGAGGAACGCTCCGGCGAAGACGGCGACGCCGATAGCCGTGGCAATCCAGATATTGAGCCCGACGAGGGTGCCGAGTACGATCGTTACGAGGACGGAGAGCAGGAGGGAAATAGCAAAGTTGTACATGCCTGGGGAAATCCTTTCCGGATGGGATGAAGCGCGATGAGTTTAGCAACCTCCCCCGCAAAAGTCAAAGCAATATCCCCGGCGAAACGGGGCAATCCGGAGGGAGAAAACAAGGAGGGCAACCAGCTGATCAACCCCCGACGCAGGGAGTTTCCGGACATAGGTCGTTCCACGGAAACCGCGGAGGACGGCGCTGCGCGGCGGTCAGGATGAACACCGCGCAACGCCGGAGAGGAGGTCCAGGGGCACTAGCTCCGATGCTCGCCCTGCAGCAGCAGGGTCAGACGATCCCCCGGCTGCAGGATGTGATTCTCGGAGAGATTGTTCCAGTCCATGATCTGGCGGGCCGCCACCTTGAACTGGCGGCCGATGCCGAAGATCGTGTCGCCGGGCCGCACCTTGTAGACGATTTTTTGTGGTGCGGCACCCTTTTTGGCGACTGTCTTCTTCGCATCGCTTTTCTTGGCGACTGTCTTCTTCGCATCACTTTTCTTGGCGACCGTTTTCTTCGCCTCGCTCTGTTTGGCAGCCACGGCCTGACGGCCGCTGGTGGCGGAGACAACCAGCGTCTGGCCGGGGCGCAGGACGCTTTTACTGCCCAGTCGGTTCCAGCCCTTCAACTCCTTTTCGCTCACCCCGAAGCGCCTGGCGATCTTCCAGAGGCTGTCGCCGCTGCGCACCTTGTACGACTTGGGGGTCTGGCGGCGGGAGCGCTGGTAATCGTCGCCGAGGTCCGCCACGTTGATGGTGCTCCCGCCTTTCTGCAGAGGGAGAATCAGATCGGTGCCGACCCGCAGAGCGCGAGGGTTGCTGATTTTATTGAGGGAGACGATATCCGCCACCCGGATGCCGTAGCGCCGGGCGAGGCCTAGCAGGGTATCGCCGGACCTGATCTTGTGGTGCTGGTAGCTGGCCCGCCGGTTTTCCGGGAGAAGCGCGTACTTCTCGACGAAAGCATCGCGATTTCCGGCGGGGATGCGCACTTCGTAATTCTTTACCCCGGGCGGCGTGCTCCAACGTTTGAGCTCGGGGTTGAGGTCCTTGATCTCGTCGTAGCTGCTGCCGCTGAGGTTGGCGATAATCTCCAGATCGGTCGTGGTCGGCACCTTCACCGTCTCAAAGTCGAAGGGCGGCAGGTACTCCAGTTCGGTGAAACCGTATTTTTCCGGCTCCTTGGCGATCAGCAGCGCCGCCAGCAGCTTGGGCAGGTAGTTCTTGGTTTCGGGTTGCAGGTAGCTTCCGTGGCTGAGCTCCCAGAAATCCCGCGTACCGTACATCTCGACCGCCCGCCCAATCTTGCCGGAGCCGGCATTGTAGGCGGCGACCGCCAGGTACCAGTCCCTCTCGAAGTAGTTATAGAGGTCCTTGAGATGACGGGCAGCGGCGCGGGTGGCCTTGACCGGGTCCCGCCGTTCGTCGCGCCACCAATCGTTGTCGAGGCCGTAGAGCCGCCCCGTCCCTTCGATGAACTGCCACGGACCGGCAGCATGGGCCCAGCTGTAGGCGCGGTTGTTGAAACCCGATTCGATCATCGCCAGGTAGACAAGGTCCTGGGGCAAACCCTCTTCGGCAAAAGTCTTCTGCATCATCGGCAGGTAGCGGGCAGAGCGTTCCAGCCAGCGCTTGAACACCTTCTGGGCCGGGCCGCTGAAATAGTCGACGTAATACAGAACCTTGTCGTTCTTTACCACGGGGAAATCGAAAGGGGTTTCGGCCGGCAGCGTCTGGCCCTCATCCTCGGGGGGAGCCAGGTCTTCTCCGGCGAGGATCTCGGCGTCCTCGATGGTCTCGGGGTCGGCGAGCGGCTCCTCCTCCGCGAGCTCCTCCTCAGTGAGCTCTTCCTCGGCAGCCGGGGTCCCCGCCGCCAGGAGCGCGTTGGCAGCGGCTTCGGGCGTGAGGACGGTCGTCGCAGCGGGGATTGAAACGGCAGGGGCCGCTGACGGGGGAGCGGAAGAAAGGATGAAGCTGGCGGCAGGCAAGGCGGGGTTGGTCGCGAGGGTAGCGGGCTCTGTTTCAGCCGGTACGGCAAAGGCCGGATCCCGGGTGACCATTTCGGGCGGAGCTGGCAGGCAGCCACCGATAAGCAGTAAAAGGGAAAGAACCAAAAGCTTCTGCATTACATACCTCCTGCAATGGCGGAAAGGCTACCCCGCCAAGGCGCATTCTGTCAAGGATTTCCGGCCTCCTCCGGCCAGAATCGACGCTCCAGCTCAGCCAGCAGAGGCTCAAAGGTGCGCCTGTTTCGGGCACTTACCGGGATGGCGTCGAAGCGTCGGCAGAGGGGGGCAATCTCCTCTTCCGGCACCAGGTCGACCTTGTTGAAGACCCGCAGGCGGGGGATGCGGTCGAGCTCCAGATCTTGCAAGATACGCTCCACCGCGCGGATATGCTCCTCGAATCGGGGGTGGGCGAGGTCGACCACGTGCAGCAGCAGGTCGGCGTCTTCCAGCTCCTCGAGGGTTGCCTTGAAGGCGCCGATGAGACTCTTGGGAAGATGGCGGATGAAGCCGACGGTGTCGGTAATGATCACCTCCCGCTCCATGGGAAAGCGCAGCCGCCGTGTGGAGGTGTCGAGGGTGGCGAAGAGCAGGTCTTCGGTGAAGACCTCGCTCTGGGTGAGAGCATTGAGCAGGGTCGACTTGCCGGCATTGGTATAACCGACGATGGAGACGATCGGCACTCCGGCCCGGATGCGTTTTTGCCGGCGCTGCATGCGGCCGCGGGCGAGTGTTTCAAGCTGCTTCTCCAGGCGGCTGATGCGATCGCGCAGACGGCGGCGGTCGGTCTCCAGCTTGGTTTCACCGGGGCCGCGGCCGCCGATGCCGCCCATCAGCCGCGACATGGCTGTCCCCCGGCCGAGCAGACGCGGCAGAATATACTTGAGCTGCGCCAGTTCCACCTGGACCTTGCCGTCAAGGGTGTGCGCGCGGCGGGCGAAGATATCGAGAATCAGCTGGCTGCGGTCGATGACCTTGAGGTCGGTGAGTTCGGAGATGGAGCGGATCTGGGCTGGCGAGAGGTCCTGGTCGAAGATGAGCAGGGTGGCGCCCAGTTGCAGCGCCTGAATCACCACCTCCTTGATCTTTCCCTCCCCCATCAGGTACTTGGGATTGATCTGGCGGGCACGCTGCAGCACCCGCTCGAGCACCACGACATCGGCGGTGCGGGCCAGTTCGGCCAGTTCGTCGAGGGAATCCTCCGCCTCCTGGCGCGACTCGGCGCTGACCGAAACGAGGATCACCTTCTCCCGGGTATCGGAAAGGTCGACGGTTTCGGCCAGCTTGCGCTCCAGTTCCGCTTCGAGCGAGCGCAGAAAGGCCGGGAAGTCGAGATCGAGATCGTAGGGGGAAGCGGCGGCGAGGATTTCGATGTTTTTCGCCTGGGGATTGGGCGGAAGAAGATGGGCGTAGTGGACGCGGCCGGGCAGTCCTTGCTCCCCCACCGTGAGCGCCGCCATCAGGTCGAGGCGCAGCAGGGCCAGGTCGGTGAGGTCGTCCTGGTTGAGCGCCTCCCCCTTGAGGTGAGTATGCACGCAGCGCAGCCCGCGCAGGCGACTTCGCCCGAGGGCGTAGCCGGAAAGATCGGGGATGACGATCTGCCGGTCATCGCCGACGATGACATAGAGGATCGTCCCCGCCCGGTCGATAATCACCCCGAGCTGACGCTGCAAATCGAAGGAGCGCTCCGTCAGGTAGCGCGCCAGCTCACCCGTGATGACCTGGTCGACAGGAACGCGGCGGCGGTAGATCCGCTCGAGCGCCTGGATCTGGCTCGACTTGAGGCCGGTGAGATTACCGTGCAGCACGCCGGCCTACCCCGGACAAAAAAAGGGTCCCGGAGGACCCTTTTCGAAGAGATGCGGAGACGCCATTATCCGGCGGCAACCACGAAGTTGAAGCCGGCATCCACGAAGTGGACTTCGCCGGTGACGCCACTGGCAAGGTCGGAGAGGAAATAGACGGCCGACTTGCCCACTTCCTCTTGGGTGACGGTGCGCCGCAGAGGGGCGTTGTCGTCCATCAGGCCGATCTTCGCCTTGAAGTTGGCGATGCCGGAAGCGGCCAGGGTCCGGATCGGCCCGGCGGAGATGGCGTTGACCCGGATTCCCTTCTCGCCGAGTTCGGCCGCCAGGTAGCGCGTCGCCGCCTCGAGAGCCGCCTTCGCCACGCCCATGACGTTGTAGTTGGGAACGGCGCGGGTGGCGCCGAGGTAGGTCAGGGTGATGATGCTGCCGCCGTTCGGCATCAGCGGTACGGCGCAGCGGGTAACCGCCACCAGCGAGTAGGCGCTGATGTCCATGGCCAGCATGAATCCGTCGCGGCTGGTCTGGCTGAAGGGGTGTTTCAGATCCTCGCGGTTGGCGAAAGCGACCGCGTGGACAACGAAGTCGATGGTTCCCCACTCCTGCTTCAGGGTGGAAAAGACCGCCTCGATTTCAGCGTCGCTGGCCACATCGCAGGGGAGAACCAGCGAGGAGCCAAGGCTCTCGGCCAGCGGCCGCACCCGTTTCTCCAGCGCCTCATTGAGGTAGGTGAAGGCCAGTTCGGCCCCCTGTTCCTTGAGCATCCGGGCAATCCCCCAGGCAATGCTCATATCGTTGGCGACACCGAAAATGATGCCGCGTTTGCCCGTCATCAGACCCATTACTGCTTCCTCCTTTTGATGCCTTTGCGGAAAGGCACTTTTAACAGATAGCACCGCATAAAGCAAGTATTTTGACCGTCGCCGACGGTCTAGCGGGCGCGGGGGGCCAGAGCGGTTTTGGCGCCCAGCAGCTTCAGGAGGTCGTCGGCCTTCTTGTAGCCGGGCATGACCCGGCCGTCCGGCAGCACGAGAGTGGGGGTCGAATTGATCCCGAGTTTCTCGACCAGGGCCAGGGTATCGTCGATTGCCCGGGTTTCGCAAAGAGGGGGCGGCACCGTCTTGCCGGCAAAGCTCTCCTCGAGCATCGCCAGGGAGCGGTTGCAGACGATGCTCTTGGAAATCGTGTAGGCATTGGGATGCATCTTCAAGGGAAACAGCTTGATCAGGAAGGCGATCTCCGGATCGCGCCGCACCACCTCCTGCAGTTCGGCGTGCAGCTTCTTGCAGTAGGGACATTCGGGATCGGTGAAGACGATCACCTTCGTTTTCGCGGTGGACTTTCCCAGCAGCAGGGCATCGCCCAGGGGAATCTGGGCAGGATCGACCCGCTTGTCCTCAGTGCTGCGGCTGCCGGTGATGTTCTGACCGTCCTTGAGACGGATGATGTTGCCGGCCACCACGTAGCCCTTGGAAAAATCGATATAAAGCGGGTAGCGCTTCTTGTCCTTCTCGACCTCGACCAGCCAGAGGCCGGGAACTTCGGCAAGTTCGACCTTGAGCACCTTGTCGACATTCCCTTTGAAAAGGGTGGCCGCCTCCTGCACGCTCAGGCTGTGGCAGTCGGCGCAGTTGCCGGCGCCGCAACCCTCCTCCATGAAGGCCTGGGCGGGAACGGCGGCAAGAAGCAGGAACAGCAGAAACGGCAGCATATTTTTTTTCATGTCATCTTTCCTCAAAATGGAATCGGATTTCCCTGGCCGCGGGGATTGACTGCGGCAGGGGGACAATCCTGCGTATTCTACACCGATGGCCGGCTCTTTGGCAACCTGAAGGCAAAATGCCGTTGACAACATCGGCGGCGGAGAGGACAATTCCCGCCGGCTGCAGACCTGCGGGCAAGAGCGGTCCGCAACCACAACCCGCATTTTACCAGGAAAGACGATGGACTGGATCACCCTCCTCGGCATCGCCGTGGCTCTGGCGATGGACGCCTTCGCCGTGGCTCTCGGCACCGGCATGACGCTGGAGCGGCTCACCGGTCGCCACCTCTTCCGCCTCGGCTTCCACTTCGGCCTCTTCCAGGCCCTCATGCCGGTCGTCGGCTGGCTGGCGGGACTCACCGTACAGCGCTGGATCGCCGACTACGACCACTGGATCGCCTTCGGCCTGCTCGGTTTCGTCGGCGGCAAGATGATTTACGAGGCGGTTCGCGCAGGCGAAGAAGAAGAGAACTCGAACGACCCGACGCGCGGCCTCAGCCTGGTGCTGCTCTCGGTCGCCACCAGCATCGACGCCCTGGCGGTCGGACTCTCCCTCGCCATGCTCGGCATCGGCATCTGGCTGCCGGCGCTGGTCATCGGCCTGGTAGCCGGCACTTTCACCGTCGCCGGCATGCTTCTCGGCCGCCGCGTCGGTGCCGCCTGGGGGCCAAGGGTCGAGGTTTTCGGCGGGCTGGTGCTTTGCGCCATCGGCCTGAAGATCCTCCTCGAGCACACGATCTTCGCCGCCCCCTGATGTTCGTCCCCGCAGAAGGCTTAAACGAAACTGTTCCCAAAGCTTGGATGCGGACAGGGAGGAGAAAAAGGTCCACGACAAGACGCGAGTGCGTCACCTGGTGTGACGCACCCTTCCTCGTTTCGCCGGGAATGGCAGGTAAAGCGGAGAGGTTCACCCTCAGTGCAGCACCTCCCGCAGGTAAACCTGGGCCTTGCTGCCGACGGTGCCCGGATCTACCTCGAACTCGACCCCGGGGCGATTCTCGTCCCCCTCGACAAAGCCCATCCGGCTGATGCAGTGCCAGCCCCGGCCATAGAGCAGTTCGTGGGCCGGCATCTCGTGCCATCCTTCGGGGTGTTTTCCTTCGACCAAAACGTTCTTGGCGTCCTCGACGAAACTCGTCCCCGTCTCGGGGCCGACGTCCCGGAAAACCTTCTCACCGGGGAAGCGGATCGCCAGGTCACCGAACTGGTTTTCATACAATTCGGCGTTGATATTGAAGGCAAGCCTTTCGCCCATAACCTTTCTCCTTTCCAGTTATCGGCCCTCTCCCGCCACCGTCACTCGTTGGTGGGAGGCCCAAGAGGATCGA
>DASPGW010000018.1 GCA_035620395.1 Desulfuromonadales bacterium
TGAAAAGTCCTGTTAAATCGTTGTTCTGACACTAAAAATGCGCATACAGTATACAGTATTTTTTCCTTGACAAAGGTTTTAATTTATCCTAACTTGCACACGGCCGTGCCCCGTGGAAGCCATCCCTGAAAAAGCAGGAATTATCATAAAACATTCGCTGGAGGAGCCGTTTCATGCTAGATAGCTATCTGCCGATACTCGTCCTCATCGCCATCGCCCTGGCTTTCGCCCTGGGATCTGTCGTCATGTCGAGGCTGGTGGGACAGAAGAAGCCGTCCACCGTCAAGCTGGCCCCTTACGAGTGCGGCATGCCTCCCGTCGGGTCGGCTCGCGAGCGCGTCTCGGTCAAGTTCTACATAATCGCAATGCTCTTCATCGTCTTCGATATCGAGGCGGTTTTCCTTTACCCCTGGGCGGTGGTGTTCAAGAGGCTCGGTCTTTTCGGTTTCGTCGAGATGGGGGTCTTTATCGCCATCCTGCTCGTCGGATACGTTTATGTCTGGAAAAAAGGAGCACTGGAATGGGAGTAGAAAGCCTGGGTAACAACGTCATCACCACGTCTCTGGATAAACTCGTCAACTGGTCCCGGTCCAGGTCGCTGTGGCCGATGACCTTCGGTCTGGCGTGCTGCGCTATCGAGATGATGGCGACCGGTGCCGCTCGTTTCGACCTCGATCGCTTCGGTGTTCTTTTTCGTGCTTCGCCGAGGCAGGCCGACTGCATCGTCATTGCCGGGACGGTGACCAAGAAGATGATGCCGGCCATCAAGACCGTCTATGAGCAGATGCCTGAGCCCAAGTATGTTATTGCCATGGGCGCCTGTGCCTGCTCGGGAGGGATTTTCGATACCTATAGCGTGGTGCAGGGGATCGACGAATACCTGCCGGTCGACGTTTACATTCCTGGCTGCCCGCCGCGACCCGAGGGTCTCCTCTGCGGGATTATCAAGCTGCAGGAGAAGATCATGAAGGAGCGCAACTCCTTCGGTGCCGCCATCGGCGTGGGCGAAGTGATCAGCCAGGCTTGAGCGGTCCTTCCTCTAGGCCGAAATCGCAATGACAAGGAATGAGAATATGAGCGTACAGTCTGTAGTTGAAAGCCTGAAGGGGAAGTTCTCCGCTTCGGTCCTGGAGGTCGCCGAATTCCGTGGCGAGACGACGGTTGTCGTGAAGAAAGAGGATATCGTCGCAATCTGTGCCTACCTCAAGAAGGAGGTAGGGTTCAATTTTCTTACTGACCTCTGCGGCGTCGATTATCTCGGGAAGTCTCCCCGTTTCATGGTTGTCTACCATCTGTACAACATCAAGACCCATGAGCGGCTGCGTCTCAAGGTCCCGGTGGAGGAAAAATTTCCGCAGGTCGATACGGTCAGCGGCGTCTGGGCAACTGCCAACTGGCACGAACGCGAATGCTGGGACCTGATGGGGATATCGTTCAATCACCATCCCGACCTCCGCCGCATCCTCATGCCGGAAGACTGGCAGGGGCATCCTCTGCGCAAGGATTATCCGGTTCAGGGCCCCGGGCGCGAACCCTACCAGGGGCGTCTTTCCTAGTCAGTCGCACAGGTTAATCACCGTTTCCCATAGAAGAGGCAGATTATGGCTACGACCGAAACGATGACCATAAACATGGGACCGCAGCATCCCTCGACCCACGGGGTGTTGCGTCTGGTGCTGGAGCTTGACGGGGAGGTTGTCGTCAAGGCCGTACCGCACATCGGTTTTCTCCATCGCGGCATCGAAAAACTTTCCGAACACCGCACCTACCACCAGGTTCTTCCTCTGACCGACCGCCTGGATTATCTGGCGCCGATGCACAACAACCTGGCGTATGTTCTGGCGGTGGAGAAACTGCTGGGAATCACCGACCTGATTCCCGAGCGGGCACAGGTCGTCCGGGTCATGCTGGCGGAATTGACCCGCCTCAAGAGTCACCTTGTCTGGCTCGCCTGCCATGCCCTCGATATCGGCGCCATGACCGTCTTCATTTACTGCTTCCGGGAACGGGAGCGAATCATGGATATTTACGAGAAGGTTTCCGGCGCCCGCATGACCTCCAACTATTTCCGTGTGGGCGGTCTCTCGGCCGATCTACCTGCCGGATTGGAGAAGGAGATTCGTACCTTCGCCGAGGAGATGCCGCGCCACATAGATACTTATGAAGGCCTGCTGACCGGCAACAAGATCTGGCAGAAGCGTGTCCAGGGCGTCGGTCGCATCAGTGCCGAGGACGCCATCGACCTAGGCGTTTCCGGCCCCTCTTTGCGCGGCTCAGGGGTTAATTGGGATTTGCGCCGGGACAATCCCTACAGCGGTTATGAGAACTACGATTTCGAGGTTTCCGTCCAGGATGGCGGCGACACCTGGGCTCGCTATCTCGTCCGGCTCAAGGAAATGCGCGAGTCGTGCAAGATCGTGCGTCAGGCCCTCGACAGGCTCAAGCCCGGCCCCATTCTCGCAGATGCACCGAAGATCGTACTGCCGCCGAAGAAGGACGTGGTCAACACCATCGAAGGTCTGATCCACCATTTCAAGATCATTAGCGAAGGGTTCAAGCCCGAAGCCGGCGAAATCTATCAGAGTGTAGAGAATCCCAAGGGCGAGGTCGGGTTCTACATCGTCTCCGACGGTTCGGCTCGCCCCTATCGGATGAAAATCCGCCCCGCATCCTTCATCAATCTGCAGGCGCTGCCCAAGATGTGCGAAGGAAGCCTGATTGCCGACGTGGTGGCCGTCATCGGGACTTTGGATATCGTCCTCGGCGAGATCGACCGGTAACCGTCACGCGACGAAAGAGGTGTCGAACATGAGTAACACTGCGGAAATTGTACAGGAAGAGGAAATCGATCTGACCGCCGCCAATGCGATTATCGATAAATATATCGACATGAAAGGCGCCTTGATGCCGGTGCTGCAGGAGATCCAGGAGGCCTACGGCTATGTACCGGAGCCGACCGTGCACCTGGTTGCCGATCGGCTCAACGTCTATTCCAGCCAGATCTACGGGGTGCTGACTTTCTATGCCCAGTTTCATCTGGAGCCGCGCGGCAAGTATATCGTCCGCGTCTGCATGGGGACGGCATGCCACGTCAAGGGGGCCGGCCGCATCGGCGATACCCTCAAGGATCGCCTCGGCATCGGCCATGCGGAGACTACGCCTGACCTCAAGTTCACCGCCGAGTTCGTTGCCTGCATCGGCGCCTGTGGCATGGCGCCGGTCATCATGGTCAACGATGCGACCTACGGCAGCATGTCGGTCCAGAAGATGGACGAGGTCATCAAGAAGTACCAGGGAATGGAATAAATCTTCGGTTTTGCCAATTTTACCAACACCAGCGGGGACTCAATCCTATGGCCGCGAATGCTGAAAAGATAAAAGTTCTCATCTGCACGGGAACCGGTGGCCTGGCCTCCGGGGCCAGGGCGGTGGCGGATGCTTTCGAAGAGGAATTTGCCAAACAGGGCGTCGAAGCCAAGGTTGGCAAACGCTGCGAGGTGGTCGGTACCGGCTGCCGCGGCCTCTGCGCCAACGACGTGCTGGTCGATATCGTCGTGCCGGGTCAGGACCCGGTGACCTACGACTTTGTTACCCCGGAACTGGTACCGCAGATCGTCGGTGAGCACGTGCTGGCCAACGAGCCGGTTGCCAAGAAGGTCGCCGGCCCCTACTACGCCAAGTTTCTCGAAAAACAGATGCGCGTCATCTTCTCCCGTTGCGGCACGATCGACGCGGAGAGCATCGAGGATTTCATCGCTCACAAGGGCTTTACCGGCATCCAGAAGGCGGTCACCATGACGCCGGACCAGGTGATCGACGAAGTCAAGCGTTCCGGCCTTCGGGGTCGTGGGGGCGGCGGCTTCCCGACCGGCGTCAAGTGGTCCTTCTGCAAGGCCTCGCCCGGTGAGACCAAGTATCTGATCTGCAACGCCGACGAAGGGGACCCCGGGGCGTTCATGGACCGCTCGGTCCTCGAAGGGGATCCGTACGGCCTCATCGAAGGGATGATGATCGGCGCCTATGCCATCGGCTGCAAATTCGGCTATGTCTATGTGCGCGCCGAATACCCCCTGGCCATCAAGCGGTTGCAGAAAGCCATCGACACCTGCTACGAGCGCGGTATCCTCGGCAAGGACTGCATGGGCCTCGGCTTCGCCTTCGACATGCGAATCAAAGCCGGCGCCGGCGCCTTCGTCTGCGGCGAAGAGACGGCGCTGATGGCCTCCATCGAGGGGCAACGCGGCATGTCCCGGCCCCGTCCGCCGTTCCCCGCCGTGCGTGGCCTCTGGGGTTACCCCACCAATATCAACAACGTCGAGACCTTCGCCAACGTCTCCTACATCTTCTACAACGGCGCCGACTGGTACGCCTCGATCGGCACCGAGGGGACGAAGGGAACCAAGATCTTTGCCCTCACCGGCAAGGTCAAACACACCGGTCTGGTCGAGGTCCCGGCCGGGACGACCATGCGCGAGGTCATCTTCGACGTCTGCGGCGGCATTCTCAACAACCGCAAGTTCAAGGCGGTGCAGGCCGGCGGCCCTTCGGGCGGCTGTCTCCCCGCCGAGGCCCTCGATGCCCAGGTCGACTACGACTCGCTGATCAAGGCCGGCGCCATGATGGGCTCCGGCGGGCTGGTCGTCATGGATGAAACGACCTGTATGGTCGACATCGCCCGTTTCTTCCTCAACTTCACTCGCGTCGAGTCCTGCGGCAAGTGTATCCCCTGCCGCATTGGCCTGAAGATCATGCTCGAAATTCTCGAGCGCATCACTCGCGGGGAAGGGCGCGAGGGAGATATCGAGATGCTCGAGAACATGGCCTACGACATCAAAAAGAGTTCGCTCTGCGGCCTCGGGCAGACGGCCCCCAATCCCGTCCTCTCCACCATCCGCTACTTCCGGCACGAATACGAGGCGCATATCAAGGAAAAGCGCTGTCCGTCGAACTCCTGCAAGGAACTGCTCAAGTTCGAAGTGGTGGAGAACGCCTGCAAGAAATGCGGCCTCTGCTTCAAGATCTGCCCGGTGGACGCCATTACCTGGGAAAAGGGCGGGGTGGCGATCATCGACAAGGACAAGTGCACCAAGTGCACCTCCTGTTACGACGCCTGCCGCTTCATGGCAATCGAGTAGCCGATTCCCTAGCTGATTCTGATAAGAGGTCAAGATGGTAAATCTGACGATTGACGGCAAGAAGGTTACGGTTAAAAGATCGGCGACCATTTACGAGGCCGCGAAGGAAGCCGGCATCGATATTCCGGTCCTCTGCTATGCCAAAAAGCTCCTCCCCTATGGCGCCTGCCGCGTCTGCCTGGTGGAGGTGGAGCAGATGAAGGGGCGGCTGATCCCCTCCTGCACCACCCCGGTTACGGAAGGGATGGTCGTCACCACAACCTCCCCCGAGATCAATAAGGTGCGCAAGACCGTTCTTGAGTTTCTACTGGTCAACCACGTGGTAGAGTGTCCGGTCTGCGACAAGGGCGGCGAGTGCGATCTGCAGGATCTGACCTACGAATACGAAGTGGTGACCAACCGCTTCGAAGGGGTGAAGTTCGACCTCCCCAAGGACGAGGTCAATCCTCTGATTGAGCGCAACATGAACCGTTGCGTGCTCTGCGGCAAGTGCGCCCGCGTCTGCGACGAGATCGTCGGTTACGGCTCCTACTCCTTCATCAACCGCGGCTTCGAGACGAAGATTGCCACCGCCTTTGATCGCGGACTGAACTGCGAGTTCTGCGGCCAGTGCGTATCGATGTGCCCGGTCGGTGCCATCCTGCCGCGCCCCTTCAAGTTCAAGGCACGCCCCTGGCAGCTCAAGGAAGTCGACTCGGTCTGCGGCTATTGCGGCAACGGCTGCACCGTCACCCTTGGCGTACTGGGGAATAAGGTCGAGACCATCCGCTTCAACGACAAGACCGGTGTCAACGACGGTAACCTCTGCATCCGTGGCCGCTTCGGCTATTCCTACGTCAACAGCGAAGAGCGCCTGAAGAAACCGCTGCTGCGCAAGGACGGTCAGTTGGTCGAGGTCGAATGGCCTGAAGCTCTCGCTGCCGTGGCCGACGGCCTCGCAAGGGCCGGCAAGGAAAAGGGGCTCGGCATCCTGGCCGGTGGCCGCCTTACCAATGAGGAAATCTTCCTGCTCAAGAACCTCGCCAAAAGTCTCGGTACGGGCAACATCGACCACTCCGGCGGCGAATGCTACAAGGGGCTTACCGAGGGTCTGCAGCTGACGCTGGGCATCAGTGCCTCGACGGCGACCTTCCCGCAGGTCGAGCAGGCTGACGTCATTCTCGCTATCCGCTCCGACTTTTATGAGACCCACCCGGTCTTCGGCATGGTGGTCAACCAGGCGGTGAAGCGGCATGATGCGCATTTGTTCATCGTCTCCGACAAGAAGGGGAAGTTCACCAAACTTCCCCATGCCGAGACCCTGCTGAGCCGCCCCGGACTTGAGGTCAATATCCTCAACGCCATGGCCCAGGTGTTGCTCGCCGAGGGACTGGCGGTCATCGACGGTGTTGAAGGGATTGACGAGCTTAAAAAGGCGCTTGCTGATTATGCCCCCGAGCAGGTCGCGGCCCAGACCGGGGTGGCCGCTGAGGCTATCCGCCAGGCCGCCCGGCAGCTGGCCGGCGCCAAGAAGAGCGCCATCCTGCTGGCCTATGGCCTTCCCTATACGGCTCAGAGCAGGGAACTGGCGGTTGCTGCGGCCAACCTGGCAATCCTTGCCGGAAATGCCGGGCGCCCCGGAAGCGGGCTCTACCTGTGCGGCGAAAAGGCCAACAGCCAGGGGGCGATCGACCTTGGGCTGCTCCCCGCAGCCGGCGCCCTCGGCGCCCAGGAGATGCTGCAGGCCGCTGCTGCCGGCAAGCTCGGTGCTCTCTACATCATCGGCGAGGACCCCCTGACTTCCTATCCTGATCGGGCCAAGGTGGAAGCGGCCCTTGACAAGGCGTCCTTCGTGGTCGTACAGGACATTTTTCTGTCACCGACGGCCTTGCAGGCCGATGTGGTTCTGCCCGCGGCCTCTTTTGCGGAGAAGGACGGTACCTTCACCAATGCCGAGCGGCGCATCCAGCGGGTTCGCCCCGGCATCGCCAGCCCTGGCGATGCAAAGTCGGACTACGCTATCTTCACCATGCTCGCCGCCTGCCTGGGCCAGCAGGTGAGTTATACAGGCCCTGCCGCAGTTTTCGCCGAGATCGCCGCGGCGGTTCCAGCCTATGCCGGCATCGATTTCAATGCCATCGGTCCGCAGGGGATTGTCTGGGGAGGCGAATCGCTGTCGCCGCGCTGCAAGAAAGTTCTGCCGGTCGCCGGCGGCAAGGCACTCGACGCACCTTTCCAACTGGTGACGGGGAGCGCCCTTTACCACAGTGGCACCATCTCAAGCCGTGCCAAGGGTCCTCTCGCCGTTGTTCCCGAGCCGTATCTGGAACTCAGTCTGCAGGATGCTGCGGCGCTCAAGATCGTCGATGGTGAAATGGTGTCCGTCAAGGGGAACGGCGTGGTGCTCAAGCTCAAGGCCAAAGTCGACAGTCGCCTCCCCAAAGGGGTCGTTTTCGCTCCTTACCATTTTGCCAGCGCCGGCCTGAACCGTCTCTATCGGGGCGAGGCTGCGGTTGCCGTGGAACTGAGCAAGTAACCAGCGCCAGGAGAGATTATGGACTGCCCCAAATGCAAGGCGCCCGTCTCGGTGAGGGCCAAATTCTGCGACCAGTGCGGGGCTAACCTGGCCGCGAATGTCGAGTTCCTGCACCAGCGCGCCCTCGATCATTATCACCGGGGACTGATCGACGAGTCGATCCGGCTCTGGGACGAAGCGATCGGTTTGGAGCCGGGCTACTGTAAAGGTTACTATTACAAGGGGCTGGCGCTCTACGACCGCGGTGACCTTCAACTGGCCGTTTCCGCCTTCCGCAAGGCGCTGGAGGGCGAGAAGGAGCCTTTTCGGGTCTACTTCAAGCTCGGCATGGCCCAGTACGGGCTCGGGGATCTGGCCGGCAGCATCGAAAGCTTCCGTCAGGCCCTCAAACTCAATCCGGGCAGCGCCGAAACCCACTACCGCCTCGGGCTCTCGTGCCTGCGCAACAATGACCTCGATGGCGCTCAGCGGGCACTTGCGGAAGCCCTAGGGATCAACCCCCAGTACACACGGGCGCTCTACATCCTTGGCATGGTTCTTTCTCAAAAAGGCGAGCACGACGAGGCGATTGCTAAATTCCGCAAGGTGGTCGAACTCAGCCCCACCTACACCGCCGCCCGTTTCGAGCTGGGCATGGCGCTGTTCAAGAAGGGCAGCCTGAGTGAAGCGGCCGAGCAGTTCCGGATGGCGGTCGAGTCCAATCAGCGCTTTGCCCCCGGCCACTTCATGCTGGGGGAGTCCTGCCGCAAACTGGGCGAATTCGGCGATGCAATCGGGGCCTACGAGCAAGTCCTGAAGCTCAATCCGAAGGACGCGGACACCTACATCCGCCTGGCCGAGTGCAACCTGCAACTCGATTTCCTCGACGCAGCCCGCGAGGCGCTGAACAAGGCATTGGCAATCAACCCGGACAATCGCGACGCCCAGTACCTGAAGAAGCATCTGGGGGAGATGACCACCCCCCACAAACCCGGTTTTTAGATTGGTATTCAAGTACCGTTATTTGATCAAATCTGACGAAGGAAGAGGATTGACATGACGCCACAAATGTTAAGCCTGTCGAACGCACCGCTGTGGTTCGTCGTCGCGATGCTGGTGAAGATTGCCGCGGTTTTCGGGGTAACCATGCTGATGGTCGCTTACGCCACCTGGGTGGAGCGCAAGGTCATCGGTCACATGCAGACCCGCCTTGGCCCCATGGCTACCGGCTGGCACGGCCTGCTGCAGCCGATTGCCGACGGTCTGAAGCTCTTCTTCAAGGAGGATATCATCCCGGCACAGGCCAGCAAGGTAGGGTTTATCCTGGCGCCGATGATGATTCTCGTTCCGGCGCTGATCACCGTCGCCGTCGTTCCCTTCGGGCCGGACCTGGAGATCGGTGGCTATCTGATTCCGCAGCAGATCACCGACCTCAACGTCGGCATGCTCTATGTCCTGGCGATGGCCGGCCTTGGCGTCTACGGCATCGTCCTTGCCGGCTGGAGTTCCAACAGCAAGTACTCGCTGCTCGGCGGCATCCGCTCCTCGGCGCAGATGGTTTCCTACGAGTTGGCGGCGGGCCTGACCATAGTCTCGGTCTTCATGCTCTCCGAGACACTCAGCCTGCGGGGGATCGTCGCAGCGCAGGCAGGGCCCCTCTGGGGCAGCATCGCCTTCCTCCCCAACTGGTATGTCTTCTCCCAGCCGCTCGCCTTCGGACTGTTCGTCATCTGCTCGCTGGCCGAAATCAACCGCACCCCCTTCGACCTCCCAGAGGCCGAGACCGAGCTGGTTTCCGGCTTCTGCACCGAATACTCCTCGATGAAGTACGCCCTCTTCTTCATGGCGGAATACGCGAACATGATCGTGATCTCGGCTCTCGCTGCCACGCTCTTCCTTGGCGGCTGGGGCGGGCCCTTCCCGGGAGTCATCAACCTGCTGCTGAAGGTCTTTGGTTTCATGTTCTTTTTCATCTGGCTTCGTGCCACCTGGCCCCGTGTACGTTATGACCAGCTGATGTTCCTGGGCTGGAAGGTCTTCCTGCCCCTCTCGCTGCTCAATATCGTGGTCACCGGCCTCGTGGTCGTGTTGGTGCAGTAACTCAAACCTGAGACAAGAGGATACGGCCCATGTTCAAAGAATTCATCCAAGGTCTGAGCATTACCTTTAAACACATGCTTCCTGGGCACTCGACTACGGTCCAATACCCCCTCGTGAAGTTGCAGCCTTCTGATCGCTTTCGCGGTCTGCACCGGTTGGTGCCGGCGCGCGACCGGGAGAAGTGCGTCGCCTGTTATCTGTGCCCGACGGTCTGTCCCGCCAAGTGCATCACGGTCGAGTCGGCGGAAAACGAGAAGGGCGAGAAATATCCCAAAGTTTATAAAATCGATCTGCTACGCTGCATCTTCTGCGGTTATTGTGTCGAAGCCTGTCCAGTCGAAGCCCTCGAGATGACCGACGCCTACGAACTGGCCAACTACAAGCGCGACGACTTCAACTTCACTAAAGAGCGGCTGCTCAAGTAATCGAAGGAGCGTTGAATCCATGGAAATCCTCTTTTTCTACCTGGTCGCCCTGGTCGCGGTCGCCTCCGCCCTGCTGGTGGTCACGTGCAAGAATCCCGTCAACAGCGCCCTCGCTCTGGTGAACACGTTCTTCAGCCTGGCCGTCTTCTACGTCATGCTCGAGGCGCCCTTCATGGCAGCCATTCAGGTCATGGTCTACGCTGGCGCCATCATGGTCCTGATCATCTTTGTCATCATGCTGCTGAACCTCGGAACGGCCACCCTGAAGAAGGTGTCCCACTCGGTGGCCGGCGGCGCGGCGGTAGCGGCACTGACCCTTTTTGTGATCGGCTACTTCCTCAACCGCAGCGAGCCGACCGGGATGACCGGTGACATCACTTCCGAAGTTGTAGCCAGGGTTGGTCATACCGAGTTGATCGGCAAGGCGCTGTTTGTCGATTTTCTTCTCCCATTTGAAATCACTTCCATCCTGCTCCTGGTCGCCATCATCGGGGCGGTGGTGCTGGCCAAGCGTGAAGTCTAGCCGAGAGACAAGGACAGGAGAGAGACCATGATCACCGTTCACCATTACCTGATACTCAGCGCGATTATCTTCTCCATCGGCACCTTCGGAGTCTTGACGCGCAAAAACGCCATCGTCATCTTCATGTGCATCGAGCTGATGCTCAATGCCGTCAACCTGACCTTCATCGCCCTCTCCCATCACCTGGGAAATCTTGACGGCCAGGTTTTCGTCTTCTTCGTCATGACCGTGGCGGCCGCTGAAGCTGCCGTGGGTCTGGCCCTGATGATCACTTTCTTCCGCAACCGGGAGAGCATCGAGGTCGACGACATCAACCTGTTGAAATGGTAGTATCTGCGATTCCGGGATTGCACTAAAGCTCAATCCGCTCAGAGGAGATATAGATGTACGACAAACTGTGGCTCATCCCGTTCTTTCCGCTGCTGGGGTCCGTGATCAACGGACTGCTCGGTAAGAAGATCAAGAATGAGAAGGTGATCGGGGCCATTGGAACCCTGGCCATCGCGTCCTCCTTCGTGGTCTCCTGCAAGTACTTCTTCCAACTGCTCGGCGACACGGAAAAGGTCCACGAGCAGGTGATTGCGTCCTGGATGTCCGTGGGGCCACTGCAGGTCGATTGGGGCTTCCTCCTCGATCCCCTCTCGGCGTTGATGATCATGGTGGTAACCGGGGTCGGCTCGCTGATCCATCTCTACTCCGTCGGCTACATGCACGGCGAGGAAGGGTTCTACCGCTACTTCTCCTACCTGAACCTCTTCTGCTTCTCCATGCTGATGCTGGTACTGGGCAACAATGCTCTCGTCATGTTCATCGGCTGGGAGGGCGTCGGTCTCTGCTCCTATCTCCTCATCGGCTACTACTTTCACAAGCAGAGCGCCGGCGACGCCGCCAAAAAGGCGTTCGTCGTCAACCGCGTCGGCGACTTCGGCTTTCTGCTCGGCCTGTTGACCCTTTACTGGACGCTGGGGAGCGAGCATGGCGTCTGGACCCTCAACTTCGTCGAGATCGCCAAACACGGCCATCTGCTGGGCGCCGGCAGCCTGGTGGTGACCATCATCACGCTCTGCTTCTTCCTCGGTGCCACCGGCAAGTCGGCGCAGATCCCTCTTTACACCTGGTTGCCCGACGCCATGGAAGGCCCCACCCCGGTCTCCGCCCTGATCCATGCAGCCACCATGGTCACCGCCGGCGTCTACATGATCGGCCGAATGAACGGCCTCTTCGCCATGGCTCCCGACACCATGATGACGATCGCCATCGTCGGGGCCGCCACCGCCATCTTCGCTGCCTCGATTGGCCTCGCCCAGAATGATATCAAGCGGGTGCTCGCCTACTCGACAGTCTCCCAGCTCGGCTACATGTTCCTGGCCATGGGGGTCGGTGCCTTTACCGCCGGCATCTTCCACCTGATGACCCATGCCTTCTTCAAGGCCTGCCTCTTCCTTGGCTCCGGTTCGGTCATTCACGCCCTGTCCGGCGAACAGGACATGCGCTTCATGGGTGGTCTGCGCAAGCATATGCCCTATACCCACGCCACCTTCCTCATCGCCACCATCGCCATCGCCGGCATACCCGGTCTGGCCGGCTTCTTTTCCAAGGACGAGATCCTCTGGTGGGCCTTTGCCTCGACCCGTGGCCACTGGCTGCTCTGGCTGGTCGCTGCCGGCGCCGCCGGCATGACTGCCTTCTACATGTTCCGCCTGGTCTTCATGACCTTCTACGGCAAGGAGCGCCTGACGCACCACGCCAAGCACCACCTGCATGAGTCCCCTTTCGTCATCACCCTGCCGCTCATGGTGCTGGCGGTGCTTTCGGTATTCGGTGGTTATGTCGGCGTCCCGGCCATCCTGGGCGGCGCCAACCATATCCACCATTTCCTGGAGCCGGTCTTCGGCCATTCGACCGAAACCTTTGGTCTCTCTGCCCACGGTAGCCACGCTGCTGAGTACGGTCTCATGGGGGTATCCATTGGCATCGCCGTGGTCGGCATTGCCCTGGCCTACCTCATGTACCTGAAGAGCCCGGAGCTGCCGGCCCGCTTCGTCGCCTCCTTCCAGGGCCTGCACCGGGCGGTATTCAACAAGTGGTACGTGGACGAGATTTACGACGCCCTCTTCATCAACCCCACCAAGCGACTCGGCACCTTCCTCTGGAAAGGGTTCGATGTGGTCGTGGTTGACGGCATCGTCAACGGAACCGGCAAGATTGTCGTCGCTTTTTCGAAGGCCCTTCGCTTCACCCAGACCGGCTATGTCCACAACTACGCCATGTCGATGGCGGTCGGGGCTATTGTGATCGTGGCCGTTTACGTCTTCAGGTAAGAGTGCTGTCCGATTTGCCATAGAGAGTAATCAAGGAGCGAATTCCAATGACCGAACATCTTCTCAGCCTGATGACCTTCTTCCCGCTTCTGGGACTGCTGGTCCTGCTTTTCCTGCCCCGGGAGAATGCCGGCCTGCTCAAGGGCTTTACCCTGGCGGTGACGCTGGCCACCTTTTTCATCAGCCTGCCGCCGGCATTCGACGACGTCTTCAAGACCTCGGGCGGAATGCATTACACCGAGTTCGCCAAATGGATCAGCATCGGCGACTATTTCCAGATGAACTACAGCGTCGGCATTGATGGCATCAGCCTCTGGCTGGTCCTGCTGACCACCTTCATCATGCCGATTGCCGTTCTCTCTACCTGGCATGCCGTCGAGAAGAACGTCAAGGGCTTCATGGCCCTGCTGTTGCTGCTCGAAACGGGGATGATCGGCGCCTTCGTCTCCCTCGACCTCTTTCTCTTTTACATCTTCTGGGAACTGATGCTGATCCCGATGTATTTCCTGATCGGCATCTGGGGGGGCAAGAACCGCATCTACGCCGCAGTCAAGTTTTTCATCTACACCGCCGTCGGCTCCCTGCTGATGCTGGTGGCCATTCTCTTCATCTATTATTACGCCGTGCGGTCCGGCATGGATATCAGCGGCTTCTCCATCGCTGACTTCTATAAACTCTCCATCCCCGCCGGCGTGCAGACCTGGCTCTTTGCGGCGTTCGCCTTCAGCTTCGCCATCAAAGTGCCGATGTTCCCCCTGCACACCTGGTTGCCCGATGCCCATACCGAGGCGCCCACCGCCGGTTCGGTGATCCTGGCCGCTATCCTGCTGAAGATGGGGACCTACGGCTATGTGCGTTTCGCCATGCCGCTCTTTCCCGACGCCACCCAGCAGTTCATTCCCTTCCTCTCCCTGCTGGCGGTAATCGGCATCATCTACGGCTCGCTGGTCGCCATGATGCAGGACGATGTGAAGAAGCTGGTCGCCTACTCCTCGGTTGCCCACCTCGGCTTCGTGATGCTCGGCATCTTTGCCCTCAACATGCAGGGGATGGCCGGCGGCATGATCCAGATGATCAACCACGGCATTTCGACCGGCGCGCTCTTCCTTATCGTCGGTTTCATCTACGAGCGGCGCCACACCCGCCAGATCTCCGAATTCGGCGGCCTGGCCAAGCAGATGCCGGTATTTGCTACCATCTTCATGATCATTACCTTCTCCTCCATCGGCCTGCCCGGCACCAACGGCTTTGTCGGCGAGTTCCTCGCCCTGATGGGGGCCTTCGAGAGCGAGCTGCGCTGGTATGCCGTATTCGCCACCACCGGCGTTATTTTTGCGGCGGTCTACATGCTCTGGATGTTCCAGCGGGTCATGTTCGGTGAGCTGAAGAACCCGAAGAATGTCGAACTCAAGGACCTTTCGTCGCGCGAAGTGGTCCTGATGCTGCCGCTGCTGCTTTTCGTCTTCTGGATCGGTGTCTATCCCAACACCTTCTTCGACAAGATGAACCCGGCCATTGAGCAGCTCATTCAGCAGGTTAAAGGCCGCCAGATTCAGGCCTTGCAAATCGTGCCCGCTGCCGAAGCGGCCGAGCCGGCTCCGATGCTCCCCGCCGCAGGCGGTGATGCTCAGGCTGAGCCTGGTGCTGTTCCAGTTCCTGCTGCCGGGGAGGCGGGCGAGGCGCCCGCGCTGCCGCCGGGACATCCGCCCATCGCGCCGGCCCAGCCTGGCGGCAACTGAGAGAGCACGCCAAGAACCACCTGTATTCGGCTAAAACCGCTTCCGGAGGAGCATTTCCATGGAAAATCTTGCTCAACTCGCCATGCAGAACGTCAATTTCGGCGCGATCATGCCCTCGCTGGTGCTGACCTGCTTCGGTCTGGCGATTCTGCTCATCAACGTCTTTTCGCCCCGCGGCAAGACGGCACACACTTGCTGGATCAGCATCGCCGCGCTGGTCGTTACCGGCATCGTCGCCACCTCCGCGTGGAATAACCCGCAGTTCGGCTTCGCCGGCAGCGTTGCCCTCGACAATTTTGCCAGCTTTTTCAACCTCACCTTCCTGCTGGCGGCCGGGTTGACCATTCTCATGTCGGATGATTATCTGCGGCGCGAGGGGTATCCGGTCGGCGAGTATTACCCGCTCATTCTTTTCACCACCGCCGGCGCCATGTGGATGGCTTCGGGGACCGACCTGATGACCATTTTCCTCGGCCTTGAGGTCCTCTCCGTCTCCCTTTATGTCCTGGCTGGGTTCTTCCGCCGTCAGACCCGCTCTAACGAGGCCGGCCTCAAGTATTTCCTGCTCGGAGCATTTTCCACCGGCTTCCTCCTTTACGGGATTGCTCTGCTTTACGGCGTCGCTGGCACCACCAACGTCGCCGATATCGGCATGTACCTGCGCAGCCAACCGGCCTTGCTGGCCAATCCGATGACCGTTGCCGGTATGCTGCTGCTTTCCGTCGGCTTCCTGTTCAAGATTGCCGCCGCTCCCTTTCACATGTGGACCCCGGACGTCTATCAGGGGGCGCCGACCCCGATTACCGCCTTCATGAGCGCCGGTCCCAAGGCAGCCGCTTTTGCTGGCTTCCTGCGCATCTTCACCCTTGGCCTCGATGGGCTGCAGGCCGAGTGGACCGCTCTGCTCTGGGTGCTTGCGGTGCTGACCATGACCGTCGGCAACGTTCTGGCCATTTACCAGAACGACCTCAAGCGGATGCTTGCCTACTCCTCCATCGCCCACGCCGGCTACGCGCTGGTCGGCATGGTGGCCGCCAACGATATCGGCAAGTCCGGCATCCTTTTCTACATGCTCGCCTACACCTTCATGAACCTCGGTGCCTTCGCCGTTCTGGTTCTGGCCGGCAAGAAGGGTGAAGAGAACCTCACCCTCGAAGGCTTTTCCGGTTTCGGGTACAAGCGCCCCTTCCTCGGCGTGGCGATGACCATCTTCCTCCTTTCCCTGATGGGCATCCCGCCGACAGCCGGTTTCGCCGGCAAGTTCTACATCTTTGCCGGAGCCGTCGAGGCTGGCTACATCTGGCTGGCCATCCTGGGTGTGCTCAATTCGGCCGTTTCCCTCTACTACTACCTGCGGGTGATGGTTTACATGTACTTCCGCGAGCCCACCGAGGACTATGGTTGGATGACGATGCAGGTGGGAGCCGTGATCTCCATCATTCTCGCCATTGTCGGCATTTTCTATCTGGGCATCTTCCCGGGCAGCGTCATGGAGATGGCCAAGAGCGCTGTCATGTTTTAAGATTGTATAGCAGCATACGCTGTAATGAAGCCCCCCGGACCCCGTCCGGGGGGCTTCGTCGTCAGGGGATGACGCTGAGGGCAATTTCAGGTAGAATGCTCAGCCATGACAGTGCCAATGGACAGACATATCCCCATGGTCGGCGTCGATACCGGCGGCACCTTTACCGATTTCGTTCTCGTCGAAGGCAGGCAGGTCAGAACCTATAAGCTCCCCTCCACCCCTGACGACCCGTCACGGGCGGTTCTGGCCGGTCTCCGTCATCTCCTTGGCGACCGGGAAACGCTGGTTTTTCATGGCTCGACGGTGGCGACCAACGCTCTGCTGGAGGGGAAGGGGGACGCTGTTGTGCTGGTGGTCACGGCGGGATTTCGTGACCTGCTGGCGATTGGCCGGCAGAACCGGCCCAAACTCTACGCCCTGCATCCCCGGCGGCAGCCTCCGCTGGTACCGCGGGAGCGCACGGTTGAAGTGCGTGAGCGGATTCTGGCCGACGGCAGCGTGGAGACGCCTTTGACAGGGGCAGAGAAGGAGCGGGTGGTTGCCGCGGTGACGGCCAGTGGCTGCCGCTCGGTCGCCCTCTGTCTGCTCCACGCCTACGCCAATCCGGAACACGAGCGCCAGTTGCTTGAGGCATTGGTGGAAGCCGGACTGCAGGTCTCCGCCTCCTGCCGGATCCTTTCCGAGTACCGCGAATTCGAGCGGGCCTCGACGACGGCGGTCAACGCCGCCGTTTCGCCGGTCATGGAGCGCTACCTAAGACGCCTGCAGCAGGGGCTGGGTGGCGGGCATCTGAAGATCATGCAGAGCAACGGCGGGTCGATACTGGCCGAGACGGCAGGCCGCGAGGCCGTGCGGACCATCCTCTCCGGACCGGCCGGGGGCATGGTGGGCGCCTTCGCCACGGCCAGGGCAGCCGGCTGCCATCGTGTCCTCACTTTCGACATGGGCGGGACGAGCACCGATGTCGCTCTCTGCGAAGAAACCATCCCCTTTACCGCCGAGACGGTCATTGCCGGCTGGCCGGTCAAGGTGCCGATGATCGACATCCATACCGTCGGCGCCGGCGGTGGCTCCATCGCCCGGCTTGATGCCGGCGGAGCGCTGCGGGTCGGGCCGCAGAGCGCCGGGGCCGACCCCGGCCCGGCCTGCTATGGCCGCGGCGGCGCGGTGACGGTGACCGACGCCAACCTCTACCTCGGGCGGCTGCTTCCCGACCGCTTTCTCGGCGGCCGAATGTGGCTGGATGTGGCGCGCAGCCGGCAGGCGATAGAAGGGTTGGCCCGGCAATCCGGCCTCGAACCGGTACAGCTTGCCGAGGGAATCCTCGAGGTCGCCGAAGCGACCATGGCCGGAGCGCTGCGGGTGGTCTCCATCGAGCGCGGGCATGATCCGCGCGACTTCGTCCTGCTCCCTTTCGGCGGCGCGGGGGGTCTGCACGCCTGCGCCCTGGCCGAGAAGCTGGCCATTCCCCGGGTGCTCATCCCGGTGCATCCCGGGCTCCTGTCGGCCGTCGGCATGATCCTCGCCGATGCGATCCGCGACTACTCCCGCTCGCTGCTGCAACCGGCGACGGCCGCAGCGGCCGAACTCGAAGGACTGCTGTCGCCGATGCGGCGACAGGCGCTGACCGAGATGGCCGCCGAGGGTGTCGAGGCGGGTCAACTGCAGTTGCTGCCTTCCCTCGATCTGCGCTACCGTGGCCAGTCCTTCGAGGTGAATGTTCCGCTTGCCGGCGATTATCTGAGCGAATTCCATTCCCGGCACGAGATGCTCTACGGTTACCGCGACGACTGGCGGCCGGCGGAAATCGTTACCTTGCGCCTGCGCGCTGTCGGCCGTGGCCCCCGGCCCGACCTCACCCGTGGAGCATGCCGCACGGGCGAGGCAGCCCCGGAGCGGACGGTGCCGGTGGTTCTGGATGGACGGCAAATAGACTGCCCGACCTACGAGCGGGAGCGCCTGCCGTGCGGCAGTAGCTTCGCCGGTCCGGCGCTGGTGGTGGAGGAGACGGCAACGCACCTGGTGCGGGTTGGGTGGAAGGCGGAGGTGGATGGGCGGGGGAACCTGCTGCTGGAAAGAACAACTCCCTGATGGACGCTGTGGACGGAGTGGACAACATGGACAGTTAGAAGTCCACAACGTCCATAAAGTCCATGTCGTCCACAAGAGGTTCAAAAGATGACCGAAACCATCGACCCGATCCGCCTGGAAGTGCTGAAGAACCGCTTCGTCTCTCTCGCCGAGGAGATGGGGGCGGTGCTGATGCGCACCGCCTTTTCGCCCAACATCAAGGAGCGGCGCGACTTTTCCTGCGCCCTCTTCGACCGGCACGGCGAGATGCTCGCGCAGGCGGCCCATATCCCGGTGCATCTCGGCTCGATGCCGCTGTCGGTGACCGCCGCCCTCGAGCGTTCGGACCTTGCTCCGGGAGACATGCTGCTGCTCAACGATCCCTACCGCGGGGGGACGCACCTGCCCGACATCACCCTGGTCACGCCGGTCTACCTCGATGACGACCGTCCCGTGTTCTTTCTCGCGAACCGCGCCCATCATGCCGACGTCGGCGGCATGAGCGCGGGCTCCATGCCCCTGTCTACTGAAATCTTTCAGGAAGGGCTGCGCATCCCGCCGGTGAAGATCGTCCGGGGCGGCGAGATCGACCCGGAACTGCTCGCCCTGCTGCTGGCCAACGTGCGCACCCCGGTCGAGCGGGAAGGGGACCTGAGTGCGCAGATCGCCGCCAACCGCACCGGCGAGCGGCGTCTGCGGGAGATCGTCGGCCAGTACGGCCTGGCCGAAGTCGAGCGCTACGGTGGCGCCTTGCTCGATTACGGCGAACGGCTGATGGCGGCGGTCATTCGGGACATTCCCGACGGAATCTACACCTTCGCGGACCTTCTGGATGACGACGGGGCGGGAACGGAGGCGATCCCGATCCGCTGCAAAATTGCTGTGTGCGGCGGGCGGGCGACGGTCGATTTCACCGACTGCGCCCCCCAGGTCGCCGGCTGTCTCAACGCCGTGCGTGCCATCACCCTCTCGGCGGTCTTCTATGTCTTCCGCCTGCTGGCTCCGGAGGAGATCCCCAGCAATGCCGGCTGCCTGCGCCCCATCGAGGTGCTGACCCGGCCGGGGACGGTGGCGGACTGCACCTTCCCGGCAGCGGTGGCCGGGGGGAACGTCGAGACCTCGCAGCGCCTCGTCGATGTCCTCCTCGGCGCCCTAGCCCAGGCCCTGCCCGGACGCATCCCGGCGGCGAGCGCCGGCACGATGAACAATCTCACCATCGGCGGCGTCGACCCGCGCAACGGCGAACTGTTCACCTACTACGAAACGATCGCCGGCGGCGCCGGCGGCGGCCCAGGCGGAGACGGGGCAAGCGGCGTCCAGACGCACATGACCAATACCCTCAATACCCCCGTGGAAGCCCTGGAGCACGCCTATCCCCTCCGCGTGCGGCAATATTCGCTGCGCGACGGTTCGGGCGGCTCGGGGCGGCAGCGAGGCGGCGACGGCGTAGTTCGCGAAGTCGAGTTGCTCGGTGCCGCGCGGCTCACCCTGATCAGCGAGCGACGGGTTTCTGCTCCCTACGGACTGCAGGGAGGAGGAGCCGGCCGACAGGGGCGCAACCAACTGATCCGCGGTGGTGAGGTGACGGAGCTGCCGGCCAAGGTCACGGTCGAGGCCAGGGCCGGCGACCGGCTGCGCATAGAGACCCCGGGCGGCGGCGGCTGGGGGAAATCCGATGCCTAGGGGATGGGAGGACCTGAGTTCGTTTATTTCCTCGCTCGAAGAGCGCGGCGAACTGCACCGGATAAGGGCGGAGGTCGACCCGCGGCTGGAGATCGCAGCCGTCACCGACCGGGTCAGCAAGGGAGCCGGCGGTGGCCGGGCCCTCCTCTTCGAGAGGGTGTGCGGGCATCGCTTTCCGGTGGCGACCAACCTTTTCGGCTCGCGACAGCGCACCGCCTGGGCGCTGGGAGTCGAGGCCCTGGAGTCGATCGCCGAACGCCTTACCCGGGAACTGGCGAAGGCGACGGGCAGTGCCGACGAGCGGCTGCAGACCATTCTGGCCCGGCCGGAATTTGCCCCGCTGCCGGCCACCGAGGCGCCCTGCCAGGAGATCACGGAACCGATCGCCGATTTCTCGCTCCTTCCGGCCCTGCAGTCCTGGTTCGGGGACGGCGGCCGCTTTATCACCCTGCCGCAGGTCTTCACCCGCGACCCGGAAACCGGCGAGCCCAACTGCGGCATGTACCGGATGCAGATCTTCGACGCAAGCACCGCCGGACTGCACTGGCGGCCCGGTTCGGACGCCGCCCGCCACCATGCCGCCTGGCAGCGGCGGGGAGAGAGAATGCCGGTCGCCGTCGCTCTCGGCGGCGACCCGGCCCTGACCTATGCCGCCGGCTCGCCGCTTCCCGCCGGCCTCGACGAGGTCGCCTATGCCGGCTTCCTGCGCGGGGCGCCGGTGGCCATGGCCCCCTGCAGAAGCTCCGATCTCGAGGTGCCGGCCGGTGCCGAGTTTGTCCTCGAGGGGTACGTCGAGCCGGGGGAAGAGCGTCTCGAGGGGCCCTTCGGCAACCACACCGGCAGCTACGCGCCGCCGGAGCCCTGCCCGGTTTTCCATCTCACCAGAATCACGCACCGTCGTGATGCAATTTTCCCCTGCACTCTCGTCGGGCCGCCGCCGATGGAGGACTGCTGGCTGGCCAAGGCGGGTGAGCGGCTGCTGCTGCCGCTGTTGCGCATCGATTTTCCGGAAATTGTCGATCTCAATTTCCCTGTCGAGACGATCTTTCACGGCTGCGCTCTGCTTTCGGTGCGGACATCGGCAGGCAGCGGGCGGGAACTGCTGCGCTCCTTGTGGCAGAGCCGCTTCTTCCGTTCGTCGCGGCTGCTGGTGCTGCTTGCCGAAGAAGTAGACGTGCAGGACCCGGCGCAGGTATACTGGCAGGCGGTGAACCGTGTCGACCCCGAGCGGGATGTGATCGTCGAGGCGGCGCGGATCGGCATCGACGCCAGCAGGGTCCCGCCAGGCGGCAGGGTCGTGGGGGATGTCGAAACAGAGCTGCGAGTCAAGCGGCGGTGGCACGAGTACGGATTTTAACAAAAGCACCCATGTCCATGAAAGGACCCTGTGCATGTTGAGCATTGTCGAATGGCTGGAAGATATCGAACGTGGCGCCGCCGAACTATACACGGCCGCCGCTCGCAGCTTTGCCGAAGACCCGGCGTTCGCGGCGTTTCTGCAGCGGCTGGCCGAGGAGGAGAAGTGGCATCGCCAGCTCATCCGCTCGTTACCGATGGGCCGCGAGGCCGAGGCGGTCGATGAAGAGTTGATCACCCTCGATGAGGAGACCCGGGCCAATATTTCCGAGCTGCTGGCCAAGGGTCTGAAAAAGGTCGTCGCCGGGGAAATGAGCCGGGAGGCAATGCTGGAGACGATTGCCGCCGCCGAATTCTCCGAGTGGAACGACATCTTTCTCTATGCGCTGCACGCCCTGCAGGGGAGCGGCCGGGAATATCAGGCAGCCGTGGCCGAAATCGAACGCCACAAGGAGGAGATCGCCCGCTTCCTGGCCGCCGAACCCGACGGCAGGCGTTTCCTGGATACGGTGCAGCGGCTGCCGGCGGTGGCGGGCAAGCGCATTCTCATCGTCGAAAAGCACCGGGCGCTGGCCAGACTATTGCGCAGCATCGTGGCCACCGTCGGCGAGGTCGAACTCGTCGAGAGCGGCCCCGAGGGTCTGGTCCGGCTCGAAAACGAGCATTTCGACGTCGTCATCTCAGACATCAACATGCTGGCGATGAACAGTCTTGAGTTCTACGCCAGGGTGATCGGCTTCGACCCGGCGATGAAGGATCGTTTCGTCTTTTTTGCCGGTGTTGCCCTGCAGGAGAGCCTGGAGACGGTTGCCGCCGGCGAAGCCACCGTGTTGGCCAAGCCGGCTCTGGTCAGCCACCTGCGCCGGGCGGTGGCCGAAATTGCTCACAGAAGTCGGGTCATTCACTGATGGCCAAAACTGCTTGGCGGGACCTTTGACGCGGTCCCGCTAACGCTCCTCCCCGCTGGCGAACAGGGTCAGCGCCCAGGCATCAGCAGTTGAATCATATCTCAGGATGTAGCGATTCCCGTCGTCGCCGTGCACCTTGAAGTAGCGATGGCCGGGGGCGAGCCAGCGATCGAGGATTTCGACGACCTCGATTTTGCGTTCGCCGAGAAAAAAGCGGCGCGGCGTCTCCTCCTCCCGGTAGCCGGCGTAGCATTCGACCCGGACGCCGAAGGGTACTTTCCTTTGCTCAGCCACGTCTCTGCAACTCCCTCTGCTGCTCGTTGCCGATGAGCTTCACCAGGTCGCTGAGCTGCTCGGCAACCAGATCGATCAGGTCGTCGACCGCCAGAATGCCGGCCAGAGCACCGCCGGGGTCGACCACCGGCGCCCGCCTGACCCCGCGTCCACGCATCCGCAGCAGGGCATCCATGACCTCCTCCTCGGCGCTTACCGTCAGCAGTTCGGAGCTCATGGCATCGCCGACTGCGACAGCTTCGAGCGGGATCTGCTCGGCCAGGAGTTCGACGACGATGTCCCGGTCGGTCAGGATGCCGACAGGGACCCGAATGCCCGCCCGCTCCTCCGTTACCACCACATCCCCGACATGGTGTCGGCGCATCAGTTGAGCGGCCTCCAGGATGGCGGCCTCGCGGTCGACGAAGACCACCTCGCGGTTGCAGATTTCTCCGACCTTCATCAGTAGACCTCCCCGGGTTCGTCGTGCCCCTCTCTGCCGGTCAGGGGGACGAAGGCGACGCCCAGCACGGCGCGCGTGTGGCACAGTCCACTTGCGTCTCTTTCAATCAGCAGCAACTCCTGGTGCATGTACGGCAGCCCGACGGGGATCACCAGTCGACCGCCGGGCCGCAACTGCTCCGTGAGCGGCGGCGGGACGTGGGTAGCG
>DASPGW010000019.1 GCA_035620395.1 Desulfuromonadales bacterium
AAGAGGGCCCGCTGCACCAGTTGGAGAAAGACCGAAGGGTAGAAAAACAGCAGAAGCGAGCAGAGAGCGGTGACGCTCAGCGGCAACAGGCAGTAAAGGGGCGCCTCGCGGATGCCGCCGGTGGCCTCCCCAGCCGGGGCCGGGGCGAAGAAACCCCGGTAGACAATGGGGAAAAAGTAGGCCGCGTTGAGCAGCGAGCTGCCGAGCAGCACCGCCACCAGAACCATCTGTTCGGCCTCTACCGCCCCGAGCAGAAGGTTCCACTTGCTGAGGAAGCCACCCAGGGGCGGCATGCCGATAATCGAAAGTGCGCCGAGAAAGAAGGCCGCATAGGTGACCGGCATTTTTCGGCCCAGACCATCCATCTCCGAGATGTATTTCTTGTGGCTGGCTACATAGATCGCCCCGGCGCAGAAAAAGAGGGTGATCTTGCCGAAGGCATGCATGGCGATGTGCAGCACGCCGCCGGTCATCCCCGCTGCGGAGACCATGCCGGCGCCGAGAATCATGTAGGAGAGCTGGCCGATGGTCGAATAGGCGAGCCGCCGCTTGAGATTGTCCTGGGTCAGGGCGACCAGGGAGGCGAACAGGATGGTGATGGAGACGAAGTAGGTCAGGGCCACGCCGAGGTCAAGACTCCGCAGCAGGTCGGGACCGAAAATATCGAAGATCACCCGCAGGATCGAGAAAACCCCGACCTTGACCACCGCCACGCCGTGCAAAAAGGAACTCACCGGCGTCGGTGCCACCATCGCCGCCGGCAGCCAGCCATGAAACGGCATCACCCCGGCCTTGGCGAAACCGAGCACGAACAGCAGCAGCAACAGGCTCAGGGTTGCCGGCGAGGCCTTGCCGGCAAGAATCCCGCCGTGGGTGAAGTCAAGGGTTCCGGTCAGCTGGTAAACGATCAGCATCGCCGGCAGCACCAGGCCGATGGAGGTGCCGAGGATGTAGGTCAGATACTTGCGCCCCGAGGCTCGCGCCTCGGCGTTCTGCTCGTGGGTGACCAGCGGATAGGTCGACAGCGAAAGGACCTCGTAGAAGAGGTACAGGGTCAGCAGGTTGGCGGAAAAGGCGACGCCGATGGTGGCGGCGATGGCGACAGCGAAGGAGGCGAAGTAACGGGTCTGGTCGTGCTCCTTGAGGGCCCGCATGTAGCCGATGGAATAGATGGAGGTGAAGATCCAGAGAAACGAGGCGACCAGCGCGAAAAACATCCCCAGGGCATCGACCCGCAACTGGATGGGCACGCCTGGCAACACCTCAGCCAGGGTGAGGACGAAACCACCACCAGCCAGCACTGCCGGCAACATCGAGGCGACTATAGTGAACATGCCGACGCCTGCCAGCAGTGTCCAGCTCTCACGCAGATTGGGAGTGCGTCCGGAGAGCATGATCGGCACGGTAGCGAGCAAGGGGAGCATGACGGCCGCCAGCGGCCAGAAGGAATGGGCGTAGACCATGATTTATCCAGCATCCATTAGGAAAGACATCAAGGGGAGCGTTATTACGGCCCTCCCCTGCAAGGCAGGCTAGAACCCTCCAGGAATCGCCATCCGGATCACCCCGCTGACCAGTGGCCCGGAGCCGAAACCGACCGCGATCAGAGCAAGCGCCGCCAGCACGACCGGTGCGAGCATCAGCAGCGGCGCTTCCTCAACCTGGAGCGCCGCATGCCCGTGGTCATGGCCGTGGCCGTGGCCCGCCTCGCCGGTGCGGAAGTAGGCGATCTCGATGATGCGGAAAAACAGCACCGCGTTCACCAGGCTGCTGAACAGCAAGGCCGCCACATATCCCCACTGCCCTGCCTCGATGCCGCCCAGCAGCAGGTACCATTTGCTGAAAAAACCGGCCGTCGGCGGTACCCCGATCATCGAAAAGGCGCCGACGGTGAAGGCGGCCATGGTAATCGGCATCCGCCGGTACAACCCCTTGAGGCGGCCAAACTCGAGACTGCCGGTGCGATAGGCGATGGCCGCGGCGGCCAGGAAGAGGCAGAGGGTCATCAAGGCATCGTTGACGATGTGCAGGATGGCTCCGGTCATTCCCTGGGTGTTGGCGAGCCAGACCCCGCCGACCATGTAGCCGACCTCGGCCACGATGATATAGGTCAGCATCCGCTTCAAATCCCGCTGGGCCAGGGCCAGGGCCGATGCGCAGACGATCCCCAGGGCCGCGGCCCAGACGATGAGCGATTGCACACCGGCATGCTGGACGAACTCGTATTCCGGGGAGAAGATGGAAAACATCACCCGGATCATCAGGAAGACCGTGACCTTGGTCATCAGCGGTGCGATCATCACACCGGCCCCGGATGGCGCCAGGGAATAGGCGTTGGGGAGCCAGCCGTGCAGGGGGAAGAAACCCATCTTGATCCACAGCCCGACCAGGATGAAGGCGAAGGCGGTGGCGAGGGCGGCGCCCGCCGGCATACCGGCAAGGATGCGGGCAATGTCCGCCATGTTCAGAGAGCCGGTGAGCAGATAGAGGTAGCCGACCCCCAGCAGATAAAAGCAGGCGCCAATCGAGCCCATGATGATGTAGTTGAAACTCGCCAGCGGCGCCCGGCCCCGGCCGATGCCGATCAGCCCGTAGGTGGTGATGGAGGTGATCTCCAGCAGGACGTAGAGATTGAAGGCGTCGCCGGTCAGCGCCAGCCCATTAAGGCCGGCGATGAGGATCAGGTACATGGTGAAGAAGAGATACTCGCGTCCCGGCAGCTCGCGCTCAACGCTCGGCAGGGCGGAGCAAGTCGCAGTCATGGCGACCGCCGAGATGAGGAGCAACATCAGGGCGCCAAGGGGATCGACCACCAATTCGATGCCGTAGGGTGCCCGCCAGCCGCCGACCACATAGTGCAGCGTTCCCTCGCGTAAGATCCGGGCCAGAACGAAGAAGGCGCCAATGGTGGAGAAGGCCAGGGAGCCGAGCACGATGGGCGCTATCCAGGTGCGGGAGGAACGCCCCAGAATGTTGACGAAGAAGGCGGCCAGCAGAGGCACCGCCATAACGAAAACGTGCAGGTTCTGTCCGCTCATCGGCCGACCTTCTCCAGGATCTCGTCTTCCTCCAGTGTCCCATACTCGCGATAGATACGCAGGAGCATGGCGAGGGCGACGCCGGTAACGCTCACCCCGACGACGATGGCGGTCAGCATCAGCACGTGCGGCAGGGGGTTGACGATCGTGGCCGGGTCCACCCCGTACTTCAAAGCTGTATATTTGTCGAGGATCGGAATGGCCCCGCCCCGTTTCACCCCGGTGGAGACATAGAACAAGATGATGGCGGTCTGGAAAATGTTCAGCCCGATCAGCTTCTTTACCAGGTTGCGCTTGCCGATCATGGCGTAGAAGCCGATCATCATCAGCACCACGTAGATCCAGTAGTTGTACTTGGCGACGATCTCCGCCACGATCCCGTCCATCTCAGAGTCCCTCATCCATGTTGCCGGCTGAACCGAGATCCCAGAAAAGGGATACCATGATGCTCATGACCGCCAGGCCCACGCCCAGTTCGACGATGAATACCCCAAGCGAGCGCCATTCCGCCGCTTCCATGGGGATGAGGACGGTAAAGGCGGTGTAATCGAGGAAGAGCCCGCCAAGGATGGCAGTCAAGGCCGCGGTTCCACAGTAGATGAGCACGCCGATATTGCCGACAATGGCGTTGGCGCGCTCGGAAAAACGGCCAAAGGAGGCGTCCAGACCGAAGACCAAGGCGTACAGGATGAAGGAGGCGCCGAGGGCCACCCCCCCCTGGAAACCACCGCCGGGGCTGTAATGCCCGTGGGCGATGACGTAAAGGCCGAAGAGCTGGATGAAAGGGACCATCAGCCGCACCGACATCTGGGTGATAAGGCTTTCGCCGATCAACTTCCCGCCGCGGCGTTCCTGCACGACTTTCACGTTTTCGACCTCCGCAGCACGCTGATCACAACCAGGCCGGCGCAGTAGATGACCACCGTCTCGAACATGGTGTCGTAGCCGCGGTAATCGGCCACCACCGCGGTAACGATGTTGGGGACGTGCGTTTCCGGCACCGTCTGCTGGATATAGTAAGGGGAAAGGTGGCGGTTGGGAGGAGACTCCGGATCTCCCCAGGCGGCAAAATCCTGCGTGCCGTAGAGGAGGATTGCCCCGGTGACGAGGGTTGCCAAAAGGGCCAGCGCTTTCAATCCTTGCTCCTTCGCGTGGTGCGCAGAATGGCGCCGATGAACAACACGGTACTGACTCCGGCACCGACCGTGGCCTCGGTAAAGGCGACGTCGACCGCCCCCATTTCCGCCCACAGCAGGCACATAAGGAAGCTGTAGACGCCGAAGATGACGGTGGCCGAAAGCAGGTCCCGCACGGAGATTGCGGCCACCGCGCAGATTACGACCAGAACCAGAATGAGCAGATCCAGTTGCCAGGTCATTTGGTCTTCTTCTCCTTGGTCCAAGGTTGAACCCCGCGGCTCAGCGCCGCCTCGGTGAGGGCGTGCGTAGCGGTGGGACTGGCGACAAAGATGAAGCCGGCGATCGCCAGAATCTTGATGCTGACCAGGACGTTGGCCAGGGTCAGCGGCTGCAGGTTGTAGAGGGCGATCCCGAACAGGACCAGGACCGCCGCCAGCGAGTCGCATTTGCCGGCGGCCTGCATCCGGGTGTAGAAATCCGGCAGGCGCAGCACCCCCAGTACCCCGGCGGCGAAAAAGAAGAGCCCCAGCACGATCAGGACGACAGCAATAGTGGTCATGCCTGACCCCCTTCACTCTCGTCTTCCAGGTGGACCGCCTTGCGCCTGAGGAAATACTTGGTCGCGCCGAGAGTGGCGATGAAATTGAGCAGCGCGTAAGCGATGGCGATGTCAACGAACATGCCGACATTGTTGTAGAGCAGGCCGATCAGCAGCAGCAGCACGGTGGTCTTGGTGCCGATCATGTTGCCGCCGAGGATCCGGTCGAGGACCGTCGGTCCGCCGACCGCCCGCACCAGGCAGAGAAGCATCAGCAGCAGCAGGACCAGGCCGGCGGCGAGGAAGAAATTCGGCATCAGACGCTCCTCTCCAGTGCCCGGGCCACTCGCTGCTCCATCTCGCCGGGCAACGACTCGGCCGAGCTGCGGGTCAGGGCATAGACGGTGAATTCGTCATCGTCGATGCTGACGGTGATGGTGGCCGGGGTCAGGGTGATCGACTGGGCGAAGGTAACCTTGGAGATGGGACGTTTCAGGGTGGTTTTGAAACGGATCAGGGAGGGATCGATCAGGTCGAGCATCCTGGGATGGAGCACGACGTAGGCCACATGAAGATTGGCCAGAACGATTTCCTTGAACAGATAAGGGAGATAGAGGAGGATTCCGACCAGGTCGCGTGTCCAGGTGCGTGCTTCGCCTTCCTTGAAGAGCAGGTCATGGCTGAAATGGGCCACCAGCAGACAGGAGAGGACGCCCAGGGAAAGATGAAAGGCGTCGAACATCCCCGACATGACCACCCAGAAGACAAGCATGACCAAAAAAGTGGCAACCCTGGCCATCACCGCAACCCTCGCAAAATAGATTAAAACAACGCTTTATCCCGCCGCGGAACAGTGTGCACTCGAAACGAGCGCCGACAGCGGTTAAGCGAATGAAGCCTCCAGCAAAATCGGGACCGGGCCCGCATGGCAGAAATAAAACGCCCGAGTTTTTTAGCATGCCTTGCCGAAAGAGGTCAAGCAAATCCGGCACGGCCGGTAGCCCTTGCCTCGATGCCCCCGCTACCGTATAATCGGACGCGCTTCGGGCACTTGCGGCCTGTGATTTTTTCAGAACGTTATTTTACCGAATCGAAAGTGGGGTTCTGATGGAGCGGAAAATTTGTGCGGCGACGGTGCAGTTCAACATCAGCATGGGAGGAATCGACCAGAACCTGCAGAAGGCCCTGGCGGGGATTCGCCGGGTTCGGGAAAAGGATGCCCGGCTGGCCGTCCTGCCGGAGATGTGGAGCACCGGCTACGACTACAAGCGCCTGGCGGCGCTGGCCGAGGAAACGCCGCGGGTGATTGCCGCCCTAGGTCAACTTACTGCCGAACTGGAAATGGTGGTGGTCGGCAGCCTGCCGGAGAAGGTCGATGGGACCATCTATAACACCGCCTGGGTCATCGACCGCGGCAAAGTCGCCGGCAGCTACCGCAAGCTCCACCTCTTCTCCACCATGGGCGAAGACCGTTTTCTCGGCGCCGGCGACCGGACTCTGGTCGTCCCTACGTCGGTGGGCCGGCTCGGGGTCGCCATCTGCTACGATCTACGCTTTCCCGAACTGTTCCGTAAACTGGCCCTCGAAGGGGCCGAAATCCTCTGCCTCCCCGCCGAGTGGCCGAAACCACGGCAGGAGCATTGGCGCACCCTGCTGCGGGCGCGGGCGATCGAGAACCAGTTTTTCGTCGCTGCCGCCAATTGCTGCGGTCTCCAGGGGAAGCTCGATTTCTTCGGCATGAGCCTGCTGATCTCCCCCCGCGGCGAAATCCTGGCAGAAGGCGGCGAGAGCGAAACCGAGCTCACCGCCCTTTTCGATTTCGAGGAGATGGCCTCCTACCGCTTCCAGATTCCCTGCTTCCGCGACCGCCGTCCCGAGGTCTACGGTACCCTGCCCTGAAGTCACGCCCCTGTTGGACACGAAGGCCCCGTTGGCCAAGCCAGCGGGGCCTTCATCTGTTCTGACCAAAACCTGTTTTGAAAACATTCATGTTGGTGAGCGTCGACACGTCTCTTCGGGACTATCCCTGTCCCGATCTTTGCCGAAAGCTTCGCCACAGGGAAATCGCCAGAGTCAATAGAGTCAGAGGGATCACGAACCCGGTCATCGCCTGGGTGAGCATCGAAAGCCCGTGATGCTGCATCGCCGTCAGTGCTATAAAAAGGGTGTAGGCGAGATAATAACCGAGGAAAAGCCCCCCTTCCCAGCGGGCGATGCGGTAGCCGGCAAGAAAGATGGGGAGACAGGCGACCGCGACGGCAATCATGACCGGCAGGTCAAAGGTCAGGGCGGTTGGCGGAACGGGCACCCCTTCGGGGGTCAGGGCAGCCGTCAGGCCGAGCACCGACAGAATATTGAAGATATTGCTCCCCACCACGTTGCCGACGGCAATATCCCGTTGGCCGCGCAGGCTCGCCAGCACCGAGGTGGCCAGCTCGGGCAACGAGGTCCCCACCGCCACCACGGTCAGGCCGATCACCAGATCGCTCACCCCGAAGAACGTCGCCACCGACACCGCTCCGTCGACGAGCCATTTCGAGCCGACCCCCAGCAGCACCAGCCCCCCCAGTATCTGAAGGATCTGCGCCCCTCGTCCCGAACGGCCGCCGGCCGGCGGGGCCGCCTCCGGGGACGCCTGCTCGCGGAGCTCCCGCCGGCTGCGGCGCACGGTCCAGACGGTGTAAACGATGATGCCGGCGAAAAGCAGCCCGCCCTCCGCCCGGCCGATGGCGCCGTCCAGGGCGAAGAGCGTCAGCAGCAGCGACACGCCGATCATGATCGGTACCTCCAGGCGCACCACCTGACGGGAAACGACCAGGGGTGCAACCAAAGCCGAGAGGCCGAGGATCAGCAGCACGTTGCAGATGTTGCTCCCCACGACGTTGCCGAGGGCGATTCCGGCTTGACCGCTCTGTGCGGAGAGAACGCTGACCGCCAACTCGGGGGCACTGGTGCCGAAGGCCACCACCGTCAGGCCGACGACGAGAGGGGAGATTCCGCAGTCGGTTGCCAGTTGCGACGCCCCGCGGACCAGCAGTTCGGCGCCGCCGATCAGCAGCGCGAAGCCGGCCAGCAGCAGAATAGCCATCCAGAGGCTCATGGTCTTTCCTTTCCTGTCGCCCGCATCAACGGGATATCCCTTGCCGGGCCAGGGATTCGAGTCGGGCGATGCGCTCCTCCATCGGCGGATGGGTCGAGAAGAGGGTGCGCAGGCCGCCGCCCGTGAGGGGGTTGACGATGAAGAGATGCGCCGAGGCGGGCCGCGCCTCCTGCATCGGAACGGCGTGGGCGGCGTTGTGCAGCTTGCGCAGGGCGCCGGCCAGGGCCAGGGGGTTGCCGCAGATCCTGGCGCCGGCGGCATCGGCCAGATACTCGCGGGAGCGGGAAACCGCCATCTGGATGAGCATGGCGGCCAGCGGGGCGACGATGGCCATCACCAGGGCGCCGATCATGCCGCCGCCCCCCTCCTCCTCGTCGTTGCCGCGGCCGGCGCCGAGAAGGGCGCCCCACTGCAGCATGCTGCCGATCATCGAAATGGCGCCGGCGAAGGTGGCGGCGATGGTGGAGACCAGAATATCGCGATTCTGCACATGCGCCAGTTCATGTGCCATCACCCCTTCGATCTCTTCGGCGCTGAGGATGCGCAGGATCCCTTCGGTGGCGGCGACGGCGGCGTGCCGCGGGTTGCGGCCGGTGGCGAAGGCGTTGGGACTCTCCGAGGGGATGATGTAGACGCGGGGCATGGGCAGTCGCGCCTGCATCGCCAGCCGCTCGACCATGCCGTAGAAGGCCGGGGCATCGTTCGGGCCGACCTCGCGGGCGCCGTACATGCGCAGGACGATCTTGTCGGAAAACCAGTAGGAGAAGAAGTTCATGCCGGCGGCCATCAGGAAGGCGAGCACCATTCCGGTCTTGCCGCCGAGGGCGCCGCCCATGAGGACCATGAGCACGGTGAGCAGGGAGAGAAGCAGGGTGGTCTTGAGCCGGTTGAGCATCATGTCTGTTACCTCCGACGATGGTGGTTATCGTCACAGGTAAAGAAAAAGACCTTTACCCATGACGTCGTGCGTCTGGATAAAGGTCTTGCTGACGATCTCTCGTCCCCTGCCCGGGCCTGGCGGCCGTACTGACGGACACGGGGCCGGCCTGTTCGGCGGCCGGTAGCTACTCCCCTTTATGTGAAAACCAAAATACGGGAAAGGCCAGGGGCCTGTCAAGAGGTTATTTTTCCAGTCGCTGGGCATCCTTGCGGAAGGCGGCGGGGACCTCCTCGAGGCGGTCGACCATGTGCAGTTCGCCCTGCCCGTCGACATAGAGGTAGCGGGGATTGCTCGCCCCGGCCGACGGAACCGGACCAGGCTTGGCGGGAACGGATTTTTTCTCCAGGGGGGGAAACGCAGGCTCGGCCGTCTTCGGTTTTTCAGGAACGGCCTTGGGCCGGGCAGGGGCGGGAGCTTTTTTCCCGGGGTCTACCGGCTTGGCCGGCAGGCGGTGCCCCAGCCGCAGCAGCCGGCTGCGGAAATCGACGTAGAACGCCCGCACCTCGGCCAGCACCGGCACCGGCATTTCGACCCGCACCAGCAGCTGGTCGAGGCCAAGACAGACGACCAGGAAGAGAAAACTCCAGAAGAGAAAAGAGCTCAGCCGTTTCATGGATGCCTAATGATGATGGTGGTCGGGGCCATGGTCGTGGTCATGTCCGCCATGGCCGTGAGTGCAGAGGCTGGAGCGGCGCTCCCGATGCTTGAGCTGCTGGATGACCGGGCCGGTGACGCAACGCGAGCATTCCCCCTGCAGGGTGGTGTGAGTGATGTGGTAGTCGTGGTCGAGCATCTGCTCGATCTCGCCGATGATCTCCCCCTGGCGCAGCCGGTAGTCGGGCAGGATGTCGATATGCGCCGACAGCGCCGTGATGTGCGAGCAGATCGACCAGACGTGCAGGTGGTGGATGTCGTTGACCCCGGCGACGGCACGCAGCTTCGCCACCAGTTCGTCCAACCTCACATGCGGGGGAACCCCCTCCAGCAGGATGTGCCCTGCCTCGCGCAGGATGCGGACCGATCCCCAGGCGATGACCAGGGCGATGCCCGCGGAGATGAGGGCGTCGACGACGTACCAGCCGGTGAAGAGCATGATCACACCGCCGGCAATGACACCCACCGAGGCGATGGCGTCGCCGATCACGTGCAGAAAAGCGCTGCGCACGTTGAGGTCGTCGTGCGAGTGGGAATGCAGGCGGCTGGCGGCGACCAGGTTCATCACCAGGCCGACGGTGGCGATGATGAACATCTCCTTGCTCTTGACCGCCTCGGGATGGAAGAAGCGCTCCCAGGCCTCGAAGAGGATGCCGGCGGCGATGACCAGAAGGGTGGCGCCGTTGATCAGCGAGGCGAAGATCTCCGCCCGGTGCCAGCCGTAGGTGCGCCGGTCGGTGGCGGGAAAGTTGGCCAGAACGATGGCCGACAAGGAGAGGACCAGGGCGAAGAGGTCCATGAATACGTGGGCGGCGTCGGAGAGCAGGGCCAGAGAGTTGGTCCAGAAGCCGCCCGCCACCTCGGCCACCAGGGTCACCGCGGTCAGGACAATGGCAAAACGGAAGCCGCGGGTGATGCTGCGGTCGAGGTGGTTGCCTTCGGTCATCCGTCGTTTCCTTCCTTTGCTGGGCTAAGGCCATGATAGCCAGAGCCGGCGGGAATGGCAAGGGGCTTGTCCGCGCCCGGGCCCCTCGCATTCGCTTAAAAAGCGGTGGTCGCCGGTTCCCTTTTGCGCCACCCTGTGCTATGTTTGCCTCCATTTCAGCGTTCAGGAGAGCAGCGCATGCCCGAAAAAGTCTACGACGTCCTCATCATCGGCGGCGGCCCGGCCGGCCTGACCGCCGGCCTCTACACCTCCCGCGCCAAGCTCGACACCCTGCTGGTGGAGCGGATGATCATGGGCGGCCAGGTCATGACCACCACCAAGGTGGAGAACTACCCCGGCTTCCCCGGCGGCATCGACGGCCCCGACCTGATGGTCCGCTTCCAGGAGCATTGCCAGGAGTTCGGCCTGCAGGTGGAGTACGGTGAGGTGGAAAACCTGATCGACCACGGCGCCGAAAAGGTGGTCGTGGTCGACGGCCGCGAGGTGCGGGCTCGCTGCGTCATCGTCACCACCGGCGCCGAGCCGCGCAAGTTGGGGATTCCCGGCGAGCAGGAGCTGACCGGCCGCGGCGTCTCCTACTGCGCCACCTGCGACGGCGCCTTCTTCCGGGGCGTCCCGGTCGCCATCGTCGGCGGCGGCGACACGGCCGCCGAGGAGGCGCTCTTTCTCACCCGCTTCGCCAGCAAGGTTTTCCTCATTCACCGCCGCGACCAGCTGCGCGCCACCAAGGTGCTGCAGGACCGGCTGGCGGCCAACGAGAAGATCGAGATCCTCTGGAACACTCTCGTCGAACGGGTCGAAGGGGATGCCTCGGGACTGAAGGCGGCCGAGATCAAAAACCTGGTCAGCGGGGAGCGGTGTCCCCTGCCCCTCGAAGGGCTCTTCGTCGCCGTCGGCGTCACCCCCAAGGCGCACTTCCTGGCCGACGTGCTCACCCTGGATGCGGACGGCTACATCCTGACCGACGCCGAGTGCCGCACCTCGATACCCGGAGTCTTTGCCGCCGGCGACGTGCGCAAGAAGATTCTCAAGCAGATCGCCACCGCCGTCGGCGACGGCGCGGTGGCCGCCATCATGGCCGAGAAGTACCTGGAGGACCTGGAGGGATAATTGCTGCCGGGCAACGCCCGGCACGCAGACAAGGAGGGGGGAAGCATGCTGGCCAAGGTACTGTCCGGAGCGTTGATCGGAATCGACGCCTACCCGGTGGAAGTGGAAGTCGATATCGCCCAGGGGCTGCCGCAGTTCTCGACAGTGGGCCTGCCGGAGGGGGCGGTCAAGGAGAGCAAGGACCGGGTCAAGTCGGCGATCAAGAACTCGGGCTACGAGTTTCCGGCCCGCCGGATCACCATCAATCTCGCCCCGGCCGACATCCGCAAGGATGGCGCCGCCTTCGACCTGCCGATGGCGGTGGGGCTGCTCACCGCCACCGGGGCGCTCAAGCCGGCCCGCCCCGGGCGCTACGTGCTGATGGGAGAACTCTCCCTAGACGGCCGGGTCAAGCCGGTCAAGGGTGCCCTGCCGGTGGCGGTCGCCGCCCGAAACTGGGGCGTCGCCGGCCTCATCCTCCCCGAGGAGAACGCCGCCGAAGGGGCGATCGTCGATGCGCTGCCGGTCTACGGCGTACGCGACCTGGGGGAGGCAGTCGCCTTCCTCAGCGGCGAAAAGGAGCTCGACCCCTGCCGGGTCAACGCCCTCGAGCTCTTCTCCCGGGCCGCCGTCCACTGCGAGGATTTCGCCGAGGTCCGCGGCCAGGAGCACGTCAAGCGGGCCCTCGAGGTGGCCGCGGCCGGCGGGCACAATCTCCTGATGGTCGGCCCGCCCGGCAGCGGCAAGACGATGCTCGCCCGAAGGCTCCCCAGCATCCTCCCCGCCCTCTCCTTCCCCGAATCACTGGAGACGACCAAGATCCACTCCATTGTCGGCCTGCTGCCGCGCCAGAACGCCCTGGTTGCGGTGCGCCCTTTCCGCAGCCCGCACCACACCGTCTCCGACGCCGGCCTGATCGGCGGCGGCACCCTCCCCCGTCCCGGCGAGGTGTCGCTCGCGCACAACGGCGTCCTCTTCCTCGACGAGCTTCCCGAGTTCAAGAAAAACGTCCTGGAAATGCTGCGCCAGCCCCTGGAGGACGGTCAGGTCACCATCAGCCGCGCCGTCCAAAGCCTCACCTACCCCGCCTCCTTCATGCTGGTGGCGGCGATGAACCCCTGCCCCTGCGGTTTTCTCGGCGACAGCCAGCACGCCTGCTCCTGCACTCCGCCGCTGCTTCAGCGCTACCGCACCCGCCTCTCCGGCCCCCTGCTCGACCGCATCGACCTGCACGTCGAGGTTCCGCGCGTCCCCCATAGGGACCTGGCCGACCCGCGCGACGGCGAGCCGAGCGAAAGAATCCGCGCGCGGGTCGAGGCCGCCCGGGCCATCCAGTCCGAGCGCCTCGCCCCCTTCGGCCTGCACGCCAACGCCCGCATGGCCTCCCGCCATATCCGCAAGTTCTGCCCGCTCGACGCCGCGGGGCAAAAGCTGCTGGAGGTGGTCACCGACCGTCTGGGACTTTCCGCCCGCACCTACACCCGCATCCTCAAGGTCGCCCGGACCATCGCCGATCTGGCCGGCAGCGAGGCGATCCAGCAGGCGCACCTGGCCGAGGCGATCCAGTACCGCAGCCTTGATCGGCGGGTGCAGTAAGGACAGCGGTAGCAGCCTTCCATCGCACAGGAAAAGCGCGCCCTCCATATCGACGGAGTGCACGCTTTTTCTGCTTGCTTCGGCTATTCATTGATTTCCTCTTTGAACTTCTCGCCAGTCGAAGAGCCGGAGGATAGCCCCTGGCCGCATCCAGATAAGCATGAGCGTCTGGAAAGGAGCGATGCCTGACGAGAAGTGGCGTCACCGCCCCTCCCCCCCGTTCGCCCGCCGAAGACCTCGGTGCGTCGGACTACCTCCATTTCCAGGTTTTCGTTCAGCAGGCGCAGCCGCTCCTCACTTTCCCGAAGTTTGCAGGTCGCCATCCGCCCCGAGAAACTGTTTCCAGAAAAATTGCAGGGTACCCTTGGGCTGCTGACGCAGGGGCGCCGAATCAAGGCTGTTGGCCAGTGACTCGATGGCGAGAGACGATCTCCCCCCGGGATAAAGCTCGACCACTGTTTTTTGCCGGCGCAGCGCTTCGGGCATCCGTTTGTCGGCGGTGATACAGCCCAGAAAATCGATGGAGATGTCCAGGTAGCGATGAGATACCATGGTCAGCTTCTGGAACACCTCGAGCCCCTCCTCGCTGCTGCCGGCAAAGTTGACGACCAGGTAAAACTGCTTCTGGTCATAACGGGTGGAGAGCAGTTTCATCAGGGTGTAGGCGTCGGTGATGGCCGTCGGATCGGGCGTGGTCACCACCAGAATGTCCTGGGCGGCGGCGTTGAAATAGGTGACGTTTTCGGAAATCCCCGACTCGGTATCGATGAGCACTACGTCGAATTCCCCGTGCAGAGTGCCGAGCTCTTCGAGGAAATGCATTTTCATCCCGGCATCGAGATGGGTGAAACGCTGGATACCGGAGCCGGCCGGCAGAATCTTGATTCCCCGCGGGCCGTCGGCGATGATCCCCCGCAGGCTCTGCTCGCCGTTGAAGAAATTGTTGAGGTTATAGCGGGGGGCGAGCCCGAAGATGACATCGATGTTCGCCAGACCCAGGTCGGCATCGATGACCAGCACCTTCTTGCCCTTTTTCGCCAGAACCATGGCCAAGTTGGAAACGATAGCCGTTTTCCCCACCCCCCCCTTGCCGCTGGTCACGGAAAACACCCGGGTGAACCGCTTTTTCTCTTGCCTCTCCTGCGAGCCATCAGCGGGACGACCGCGACGGGAGCGGAGGGTTTGGGCCTGGTCTTGATGTTCAATTGGCACATTCATGACAACACCCTTTATGCGTGGACCATTGCGTAGTCGACCGTCAGTCTGGCCAAGGTGGAAGTCTTGCCGCCCCCCCATCTCCCCGTTGCGAAGAGTGCGGGTGGACAGGGTCAGGGCATCGGCCCCAACGTTTTCTTGACCATTTTCAGGGCCGAGGACATTTCCTCCGCTTCGAACACTTTCACCAGAATGGACATTCACCGTTCCCAGAGATCGGACTTTCAGGTTGGCAGCGATTTCATTGTGCTCGAGAACCACCAGGCTGGGCAGGTAGCGCTCGGTCAACTATTTGACATGGGGTCAGATTGTTGGCGTGCACAGCAACTCCGGAGACCTCCCGCCGCTGAACTTCTGCATCCCCGCCCTCAAGCGGACGAACTCGATTAACAGCTCAGGATCGCGGGTGGCGGGAGCCCAGCCTGCCAGGGTCTCGAGGATTGTCCGGATATCCCGGATGGAGACGTGCTCGCGTAAGAGATTCTGCAGTTCTCGCAAGATGGTTCCCAGCGACATGAGCTCCTTGACCCGCATCGGATAGCCCTTGGAAACGTTATCCAGCAAGTTTTGGGCCTCTTGTCGCCCGATCAGCTCAATAGCGTTTTTTTGATGATTACGCTGGAGACCAAAACCCGGCTCCCTCTGGTTTTGATACTTGCCGACCAAGGGTGTGATCCGCAACGCAGCGGGGTAGCGCCTTGGAACCGACGAGCCTCGGATTTCAGGATGACGCCAGGGTGTTCCTGCAGGACAGGGAGGTAAGAGGGATTTTTCTGGTCATGCGTGAGGTGACGGAGGGAGAATTTGCCACCCCCATGAGGGATCCGGTCCGCAGCCAGGGAGGGCCTGGCGTTTTGTAGATGTGGCTACAGGGTGATTTCGAGCTGCTTCTTCTTGATCTTCTCCAGCAAGGTGGTGCGATTGAGGCTTAGCAGCAGGGCCGCCTCCTTCTTGTTGCCGCCAGTCACTTCCAGCGCCTGAAGAATAAGGCGTGCCTCGAACTCTTCCACCAGGGCATTGAAATCTATTCTGCCCCCCTGCTGAAGGAGGTACACCTCGGGGGGCACGGAGTTTTCTTCGTTAGCAGGCGTTGCCGGCACCGGACGGTCCATATGGGCGACGTACTTCTCAGGCAGGTCCTGCAGAGTGGCCATGGCGCCACCATGCAGAATGGCCATGCGCTGCACCAGATTTTCCAGTTCCCGCACGTTCCCCGGCCACGAATAGTTTATCAATCCCTCCAGGGCTTGCGGTTCAAACCCCAGAAATGCGTTCTGCCGGTTTCGGTTGAAGGCCTGAACGAACTTGTCGATCAGCAGGTGGATATCTTCCTTGCGTTCCCGCAGTGGTGGGATATGCAAAGGCATGACACTGAGGCGGTAATAAAGATCCTCCCGGAAGGTCCCATCGGCCACCGCCTTCTCCAGATCGCGGTGGGTGGCGGCGATGACCCGCACGTCGACCGGTACCGGCTTGACGCCGCCGAGCGGTTCGAACTCCTTTTCCTGCAGCACGCGCAGCAGCTTCGCCTGCAGGGAAGGCTTCATGTCGCCGATCTCGTCGAGGAAAAGTGTTCCGCCATCGGCATACTGTACCCGCCCGATTTTGGAGGCGGTGGCGCCGGTAAACGCCCCCTTGACATAGCCGAAGAGCTCGCTCTCCAGAAGTTCGTCGGGGATGGCGGCGCAATTGACGGGGACCAGGTTCTTTCCCTGTCGCGGTCCGCGACCATGAATGGCTCGGGCAACCAGTTCTTTGCCGGTGCCGGTTTCCCCCTGGATCAACACAGTACTGCGATCGTCTTCGGCCACTTTTTCGATGATGTCGAACAGCCTCCGCATCGGTGCCGAAACACCGAGGATGCCGTGGCAGCCTTCCGACTTGCGGAATTTCCGACCCTGCTGCGCCCGGTGAACGAGCAGATCATAAAACTGCAAGCCCCGAGCAGCAGAAATGACCACCTCAGTCAGGTCGTAGGGCTCTTTGATGGTCGAAAACGCGCCGTTCCGCATGGCCTCGACGCCGGCTTCCCATGCCCCCTCGGGAACACAGACGATAGTAGCCGTCTCCGGATTGAGTTGACGGGTTGCCCGCTGCAGGTCAAGCCCTTTTTTTTCCGGCAGAAAGAGGTCGGTTATCAACAGACAGACCGGTTCCTTCTTCAGCATCACCTGGGCGCTGGCAGGGTTTTCCGCCTCCAGCACCACGCACTCGATTTCCTGGCGCAGGAGAGCGGCCAGGCGCTCCCGCACATGCTTATCGGCCTTGACTATCAGGATAGAGCGCATCGCCATTGATTATCTTTCTGCTCCGGAAGAAGGCTTAAATATGAGTCGATTCTTCAAATCTCTATTTTAGGGGGATTTAATTTAACTGCATTTTGCTGAAAAAACAAGGATGGAGCGCAGACGAACGGCTCAACCGGCCTGCCCCAGTCTTGTCTCCGTTTCGGCAGCGATGCGCCGGCTCAGCTCTGCCAGCGCCCGGCCCATCGCCTCGACCGTCCCGCCCGCTCCCCCGCCGCGAACCGGCTCGACGATGGCTTCCTTACCCACCGACAGGAGTTCCCCCTTCTGCTTGCCGTGCAGCGTCCAGAAGACGTCGAGCACCACCGTCTGCTGGTCGGTCCCCTCGAACCGCAGGACCGAAACCTGGACCCGGCCATCGGCGCGGGCCGTCGCTTCCCACGGGAGCACCAGGTACCCTTCCTGGCCGAGCAGGGCGGCGAGGTTGTCGACGAGAGCCCGGGCGAGGTCCCTCTGCAGCGAGCCGGCCCAGCGGTCGACCTCCAGCAGGGCTATGCTCGTCGCTCCGTCGCGCCGGACGATCTGGGGCCGGTCGAGGTAGTCGGCGATCTCGACCGGGCCGACGGCGATGATCCCCCGCCGCTCTGCCACCTCCTTCGCCGCGGAACTTTCTCCCGCCGGCACCGAGGGCAGGGAGTGATAGCGGACCGCCGGGCTGCTGCCGCAGGCGGCAAGGCCGAGCAGCAACACGGCGCAGAGGGCCGTGAACTGGGGATATGAACAGCGCAGCATCTCCTACTCTCCTTTCAGGGCACCCTTGCCCCGCAGCAGGGCCTCGGGATGCCGCTCGAGGTAATCGACCAGGGTATTGACCGCGCGGGCCGCCGCCGCCGTCTCCTGCAACGCCCGCTGAAGCTGGTAGGTCGACCGCTCGTCCGATGCCGTCTGCCGCACCGCCTCGAGGGCCTCCTGGGTTTTGTCGAAAGTGGCGCGGGCCTCGACCAGGGTCTCGTTGATATTTCTGGCCATCTCGCCCGTGGCCCCTTCCTCCATCGTCAGGAATTTCTCCATCTGGTTGAGGGCTTTGGTGGCGGCTGCCGTCGTCCTGCGGCCTTCCTGCCCCAGAGCCCTGATTTCCCCATCCAGCGTGCGGACCACCTCCTGCACCTCCCTTGCCGTGGTGCCCAGGGAGCTGACGGCCGCATGCAGTTCGGGGGAGTTGGCCAGGCGGTCGACCCCCTCCATGGCCGAGTGCATCTTTTCGACCAGCTCCTCCAGGGGGAGTTCGGCAAGGGTCTTCTGCAGCTCTTCGGTCTTGGAGAGGATAGAGGGAATTTCCGGGCGCGCCGACTCCTTGCCCCGCAGCACCACGGGGGAACCGGGAAAGAAGTCGAGATAGACGGCAAGCTGGCCGGTGACGATGCTCTGCATCTGCAATTGCGCCCGCAGCCCCTTCGCGATCAGTTCCTGGAGATATTTCCGGTCCATTCCCTCCCCCTGGAACGTATCCTTCTCGACGTCGATGATGATCGGGATGATTACCACCATCTGCTGTGGGTCGAAGGCGATCTGGATGTCGGTGACCGTACCGATCTTCACCCCCCGGAACATGACCGGCGAGCCGACGCTGAGCCCCTTGACCGAGCCTTCGAAGTAGACCACGAATTTCCAGGTGTCGGCGAAGAGCTTGCCCGAACCGAAGATCAGCACCCCGACCACCAGCAGGACGAGCGCTCCCAGGACAAAGGCTCCGATGACCACCTTGTTCGCTTTGCCGTTCATCTTCTCCGTCCAGCCTCCCATGGTTTGCGCACACGATTATCCCTACAGCGAACCGCCCGGAGCCGGCGGGATCGGCCGGCCGGCGGCTGCCCCGCGCGTCAGGAAATTCCTCACCTTCGGGTCGTCGGTCTCCGCGAGGAGTTTTTTCGGGTCGCCCGCGGCGATCATCGTCCTGGTCTCCGGGTCGAGAAAGACCGAGTTGGTGCCGATGGCGAAGATGCTCGCCAGTTCGTGGGTAACCACCACGACCGTCGCTCCCAGGCTCGCCCGCAGCTCGAGAATGAGGTCGTCGAGCAGGTGCGCGCTGATCGGGTCGAGGCCGGCAGAGGGCTCGTCGAAGAAGAGGATGTCGGGATCGAGGGCCATCGCCCGCGCCAGTCCGGCCCGCTTCTTCATGCCGCCGCTCAGTTCGCTGGGATAGTAGTCTTCGAACCCCGCCAGCCCCACCAGCGCGAGCTTGAGGGAGACCCGCTCGCGGATCTCCTCCCGCGGCAACAAGGTGTATTCCTCCAGCGGCAGAGCCACGTTCTCGGCCAGGGTCATCGAGCTCCAGAGGGCGCCGCCCTGGTAGAGGACGCCGAAGCGGCGCAGGATCTCCCGTTGCCGCTCCGGCGCCGCCGCCCAGAAATCCTCTCCCCCGTAGAGCACCTGCCCCTGTGCCGGCGGCATCAGGCCGACGAGGTGCCGCAGCAGGGTGCTCTTGCCGCAGCCGCTTCCCCCCATGATGATGAAGATGTCCCCGCGGTCGACGGTGAAGCTGAGGTCCCGCTGGATGACCTCGGGGCCATAGGCCATGGTCAGGTCCCGCACCGCGATGCAGGGAGATCCCTTGTCGATTTCAACGGTCATCCACATGTCCTGTAGGCCTTATTTGTCCCATGAGTCCCATGTCATATCCCCAGCACGTTGCACATCAGGGTGATGACACCGGTCGCGACAACGATGCTGACGATGCCGGAGACGACGGCCGAAGTCGTGGCGGCGCCCACGGCCGAAGCGCTGCGGCCGCACTGCATGCCGCGCAGGCAGCCGCACAGTGCCACCAGCACCCCGAAGACGGCACTGTGAAACAGGCCGACCCAGAAGTCCTTCAACCGCACCGTGGCCTGCGTCATGTTGACGTATTCCATGACGTTGAGGTCGAGCATGAAGACCCCGACAAAGAGGCCGCCGAGGATTCCCATGAGATCGGCGTAGAGGCAGAGCAGCGGCATCATCAGGCTGAGGGCGAGCAGGCGGGGAAGGACCAGGAACTCGAAGGGGGAGAAGCCCATGGTCGCCAGGGCGTCGATCTCCTCGTTCACCTGCATGGTGCCGAGCTCGGCGGCAAAGGCGGCGCCGGTGCGGCCGGCCATGATGATTCCGGTCATGATCGCCCCCATGACCCGGACGACGGCGATGCCGACCAGGCTGGCGACGTAGATCTCGGCACCGAACATGCTCAGCTGGACCGCCCCGACGAAGGCCAGGATCAGGCCGACCAGGACGCTGATCAGCGAAACGATGGGCAGGGCATGCGAACCACAGTCGCGCATGATGGTGAAGAGGTCGGCCCGGCGGAACCGCGCCCGCCCGGTCAGCAGCCGGCCGAAGGCGACGGCCGCCTCACCGATAAAGGCGGCCATCGCCAGGTTCTGCTGCCAGGCACCGACGGCGAGGTCTCCCAGGTGCTCGAGAAAGGGGACGGGCGCCGGCTTCTGGTGCGCCCCGACGTGCTCGGGAACCGCCGTGGCGAGGGCAATCAGCCGCCGCACCCCCTCCGGGAGTTCCGTCTCGTCGACTGCAACCTGCCGCTCGGCGCAGACCTTTCCGACCATCAGCACGAAGGTGAGCAGGCCGCTGTCCCAGGCGCCGAGCTGCCGGGCATCGAAGGTGAGACGGCGGACGGCGGGCGCCGCCGCCAGCTCCTGCCGCAGTTGGTCGGCCGTCACCGGCCGGCGGCAGCCGGTCCAGGCACCCGCCAGCTGCAGGCGCAGTTCACCCGCGACAGGGCGGCTGAAGACCGAACCGTCTTCGGCCCCTCCCCTTTCCGGCATCTCCCGGCGACTCGCCGCTTTTCCTTGTCTCATCGGCTATCCGTCATCCCGGCCGGCGAGGACGTCTTTCCGCGCCCATCGTCGAACCGCTGGCTGAACCGCCTGGCAATGCCCGGGTCCTCTTCAGACTCGGCCACCTTTCCGGTTTCAGGTTGCAGGGTAAATAATTTACTTTTTAATTAACTTTTGCAATCCCTGATATCAGATGGCGGTGGATTGTCAATCGCCCTGCTCCCCAGGGGTGACCCCTCGCCTGCCCGGCTGGGGCCAAAGCCCTGGAGAAACTGAGCGCCGCTGGCAAATGCTTCCGGGCACGCTTGAAACCGCAAGGCAATGATTTATAGTGATAAGAATTTTCTAAACGCTCAAGCAAAAAATAGAGCGACTGCATCTGCCCTGCCCGATAGCTGACACCTGAATAGGTCCGGACCAAACAGAGGAGGTAACGATGGGAGCGAAAGTTGCGATCAACGGCTTTGGCAGGATCGGCCGACTGGTGCTGATGGCCATGGCCGAGCAGGGACTCATCGGCAGAGAGATCGATCTCGTCGCGGTGGTCGACGTCAGCACCGATGCGCAGTACTTCGCCTATCAACTCAAGTACGACTCGGTGCACGGCCGTTTCCAGGGGGAACTGGCCACGGCGAAGAGTGGTCCCTCCCTGGCGGAGGACGACCTGCTGATGGTGAACGGCCACCGCATCCGCTGCGTGGCGGCGGCCAAATCGCCCGATCTCCTCCCCTGGCGGCAACTGGGAGTCGACTTCGTGGTCGAAGCAACCGGGCTGTTTACCGACTCCGCCACGGCCGGTCTGCACCTTGCGGCCGGGGCGAAAAAAGTCATCATCAGCGCCCCCGGGAAAGGGGAGGTGAAGACCCTGGTGATGGGGGTGAACGAAGGGGAGTACGATCCGGGGAGCCACCACGTCGTCTCCAACGCCTCCTGCACGACCAACTGCCTGGCCCCGCTGGTGCACGTGCTGCTCAAGGAGGGGCTCGGCATCGAAACCGGGCTGATGACCACCATCCATTCCTATACGGCGACGCAGAAAACCGTCGACGGCCCCTCGAAGAAAGACTGGCGCGGCGGCCGGGCGGCGGCCATCAACATCATCCCCTCGACCACGGGGGCGGCCAAGGCGGTGGGGGAGGTGCTGCCGGCGGTGAAGGGGAAGCTGACGGGAATGTCCTTTCGCGTCCCCACCCCCGACGTCTCGGTGGTCGACCTGACCTTCCGCACGGTGCGGGAGACCTCCATCGAGGAGATCGACGCCCTGATGAAGAAGGCGGCAGAAACCTACCTCAAGGGCTACCTCGAATATGCACAGGAAGAACTGGTCTCCACCGACTTCATCCACTCGGCCAGCTCCTCCATCTACGACTCCCTCGCCACCGTGCAGAACAACCTCAAAGGCGAGAAGCGATTCTTCAAGATCGTCTCCTGGTACGACAACGAATGGGGCTACTCGCACCGGGTGGTCGATCTGCTGCGGTACATGATCGCCAGGCAAAACTGAAGCCCAAGGTGTTCTTGGTTGACAGCGCGGCGGAAACGGCGGGCTGTCGACCGAGAGCAACCCTTCCTTCTCCAATTTCGCTCGACCGGATGACCGCCTCCACGCTCTCCGCCATGACGGTTCCGCCGATCTCCATTTCGAGCAGGCCCGACCAGATCAGCTGAACGGCGACTCGATCGCGCCCGGCCGGTTCATCCAGTGCCCCCCAAGCTGCAAATCAGCAACCGACCTGCATGTCACGCTGGCAGCCTGGCCGGCTCAGTCTTCAACCTCGAACTGCCGGAACTGGGTGTTCAGCATCCGCACCAGCTCGTACTCGAAGGGGGAGCCGGTGCCGTGGTAGCGGAAGGGAATCCGCTTGCGCTTGTCGACGGCGTACATAATGTTGAATGGAACCTCGTACGGCTCATTATGGTCGAAGTTGAGGGGGTCGATGGCGTTGAAAGCGACCGCGTCGACGACCAGCCCGGCCGTGTCGCGGATGTTGCTCGGCCCGGCAACCGGCAGCACCACGTAAGCGCCGGTGCCCACCCCGTAGTGGCCGAGGGTCTGGCCGAAGTCCTCCTCCTGACGGAGCAATCCCCAGCTTGTGGCCGGGTCCCAGAGGCCGGCGATGCCGACCGTGGAGTTGACGACGAATCTGGCCGCGGTAATGCCGGTCTTCTTGAGCTTGAATTGCAGCAGGCTGTTGGTAAAGGTCCCGATTTCATAAATGTTGTCGTAGAAGTTCGAGACCCTCTGCTCGGCGTAGTCCGGCATGATGAAAGCGTACCCCTTGACCACCGGCAGAAAAAGGTACTTGTCGAAGTAGTAGTTGAAGCGGTAGGTGCCGCGGTTGAAGCCCTCCATCGGGTCGTTCATCAGCAGCATCGGCGGCTGCCCCGGGGGGATCTTGACCACCTCCTCATAGCGCCGCAGCGGCGCCTGGCTGTCAGGACCGGTCACCGGGACGGTGCTGCAGCCGGCAAGAAGCGAAAGTGCAGACAGGAGCAGAGCGGCCAGCAGCGTGCGTTTCGTCTTGGCCATGGTCACTGCTCCTTTCCGGTCAGAAAATCCGTCATGAACCGCACCACGTCCGGGTGATTGACGTTGCCGAGATGGCCCCCAGTGGGGAAGATCTTCGCCCGGTCGCCGAAGACCTCCTGCAGGTACTCGATCTCCCCGGGCATCAGGGTGACGTCGTCCTCGTTCCCCACCAGGCCGATTTTCTCGGCGCTGCGCAGGTAGGGCTCGATGCTGCGCAGGCTCAGCCGCTCGATCAGCGCCGGCTCGGTCAGGTCTGGCTCCCGCCGCTGGAGGTAGGGGAAGAGATATTCGTGGAAATAGTCGACGAAGCTGGTGCGGAAGGCGACCATCGCGTAGGGAGTGAGCGAGGTCGAGTTGTTCAGCTGCACCTGCGTCGGCAAGATGTAGCCGCCACCGTTCATCACATCGGCGGTGAAGATCATGTTGGCCGAGTCCATCCGGAAGGAGAGGCCGATCAAAGCCTTCAAATTCTCTTCGATAGGAGGCTGGCGCTTGTAGGCCTGGTAGAGGAACTCGCCGGTCAGTTCCACATACCCCATCTCCCTGGAGACGGCGGCGACGTTGAGCAGGACCGACTGGAACCAGCGGTTGAAGTTCTCCTCCCCACCGGGGATGTTTTCGACCAGCAGCCGGTCGAGGGCGCTGACCGAGTTGAAGAGGCTGACCGGCGGATTGAGCAGGAGCACCTTGCGGAAGTCGAAGAGCTTCTTCTCCTCGTCCAGCATCGAGACGAAGGCGGCCTGGGTGCCGCCGAGGCTGTAGCCGGCCAGGGCGAAGCTCGAGACCTCGACCTCGCTGCGCACCTTTTTCCAGGCCTGTTGCATGACCCGGTAGAGGTCGCGGGCATCCTCCCGCAGGTCGCCCGGCATGAAGCTTTCGGAGGCGTTGACGACGAAATTCATGTGCGTCGGCGAAGTGATCGAGACGACATGAAAGCCCGCCTGGTAGTAGGCCCGCTGCAGCTTGAGCATGATCGGCGAGTTGAAGCGCGAGCCGGTGCCGGCGATGACGAAGATCAGCGGCGCCCGCTGCGGCTGCGGCGCCAGCGAGCAGTAGAGCCCGTCTTCGTACCAGAAAACGTCCGGGGTCCTGCGCTTGGGAAAAACCTTCAGTTTGAACACCTTGGTCGGCACCTCTGCCGGCAGCTCGGCCAGGTAGACCGCCGGCAGGTCCATGACGGTCGCTTCGTAGGGGCTGACGAAGGGATAGAAGTAGGGCTGGACCGCAGCTCCGGCGGCTTCGCCGCCGAACACCAGTGCCAGCGGCAACACCAGCAGCAGGATCATTTTCCGCATCGGTTCCTCCCAAGGATCGCGTTCGCCGCGGTGAACAAGGCCGCAGCGGCCGGCAGCGTGAGCATCATTGCAGCAGCCCCGCCTCGCGCAGGTAGTCCTGCGCCCCGGGGTGCAGCGACAGCACCGGCACCGCGGCCATCTCCGGCGCCTCCAGTGCGGAGATGGCCAGATGCTGGCGGCGGAAGCGGTCGAGATTCTCCAACACCGTCCGCACCAGCAGGCGGACCGTCGCCTCGTCCAGGTCGGCGCGAGCGAAGAGGACGGCCTTCACACCGATGCTCGGCACCGGTTCGCGTCGCTCCAGCCCGGGATAGTGCTCCACCGGAATGGTGACGGGGTGGAGAAGGTTCCGGCTGGCAATGAAGGCCTCGACCATCTCCGGAGGCAGCGGCACCAGTTGCACTTTGCGCTCGCCGGAGCTCGCTTCGCGGACCGACAGGTTGGGATGGCCGACGGTGTAGAAGTAGGCGTCTATCTCGCCCGCCTGCAGCAGGTCGGAGGCGAGGGCGGCCGGCTCCTTGCGCAGTTGGACATCCTCCGGCCCGACGCCGACCAACTCCAGCAGCTGTTGCGCATTCTCGTTGTCGGCGGAGCCGGGGGCGCCGATGTTGACCCGCTTCCCCTTGAGGTCAGCGAGACCGGTAATTCCCGCGTCGTCGGCGGCAACCAGCGTCAACGCCTCGCTGTGCAGGGCGAGAATGCCGCGCAGGTCGGCCTGCGGGTGACCCTCCCAGGGGCCGAGTCCGTTCGCCGCCTTGAACAGCATGTCGGCCTGGGCCAGGCCGAAGGCGACCTTCCCCTGCAGCACGTCGTCGATGTTCTGTTCCGAACCCTGTGACGGCTGGTTGATCAGGTACAGGCCGGTGTCCGGGCTGTGGCGGTTGACCACCTTGGCCAGGGCGGCGGCAGCGGCGTAGTAGACGCCTGCGGTATTGCCCGAGCCGATGGCCAGTTTTTTCACCTCGCCGGCCCAGCCGGTGACCGGCCTGGCGAACGTGGCCGCCAGCAGCAATGCCAGGATGATCCCGCGCAGAAGACTGCACCTTCCCATGAAGCCTCCTCAACTCAAGAGAATCGGCAATGCCGGCAGAATGCCAATGCCCGGATTTGCCTGATGACTGCGCTGCAACAGCCGGAATCATTGACTCTCCGCCGGCGACCGCGGATCGGGCACCCCCGCGCGGACGCGGGCGGAGAAGAGCAGGTCCTGGTCGGCGGGCATCCGAATCCGGTCCAGGTAGAGCTGCTCGCCACGGTGGCTGGTGTGCAACCGCGCCACGTCCCGAGACGTCCCCGCTCGCTCCCTGAGCGAAAAGGGCCCCACAGCGATGCACTGCCTGACTATTCGCTCGCCTGCCCTACGTCCCCCTCGATCCAGGCGGTCAGCAGGGTATAGCTGACCGCCAGCAGCACCGGGCCAATGAACAGCCCGATGATGCCGAAGGCGATCAGGCCGCCGATGCTGCCGGCGAGAATAAGCAGCATCGGCAGGTCGACCCCCTTCCTGATCAGGATGGGACGCAGGACGTTGTCGAGATTGGCGGCAACGACAGTCCAGACCAGCAGCAGAGTGCCGGCGAATGGATGCCCGCTCCAGTAGAGCCATCCCACCGCCGGGAGCAGCACGGGGATCGGGCCGACCTGGATGAGCGACGAAATGAACATCACTGCGGTCAGCACCGACACGAACGGTACCCCGGCGACGGCGAGACCGACTCCCCCCAACACCGCCTGCACCATGGCGGTGACGACCACACCGAGGGCGACACCGCGGACCGCGCGGCCGGCGAGTATGATGGCATCCTCCCCCCGACGGCCGGCCAGGCGACGGGCAAACCGGCAAACCCCGTCGGCGGCTCTCTCACCACCGGCATAGAGGAGGGCAGCGAGAAGCACGGTCATCAGGAACTCGACGAACAGCATCCCGAGGCTGCCGGCCTGGGCAACGAACCAGGCGACGAATTTTCCGGCATACGGGGCCAGGCGAGCGGTCACTGCTTCGTGCCCCGAGACTGCCAACTCCTGCCATTGCTCGACCAGCCGGCGGCCAACGGCCGGGATTTTGCCGAGCCATTCCGGCGGCGGCCCGAGGGTGGCGGTTCCCAGGGATCTGGCCCACTCGATGATCTCGTCGGCGTTCTGAACGATCGCGGCGATGGCGAGGGTGAAGGGGACGAAGAAAACCAGCAGCAGCGCCAGCGTCATGACCGCTACGGCGAGGCCACGCCGGCCCCAGAGCCGGGCCTGCGCGCCGAGCATCAACGGCCACGTGGCGACGACGATCATCGTTGCCCAGAGCAGCGGCAGCAGGAAGGGGCGCAGGATCCAGATGCAGGCGGCAATGAGCATGCCGATGAACAGGACGGCCAGAGTGGTGCGGGTGAGGTCGCGGGTGGGCGAGGTCGACATCGGTGATGAACTCCTGCTGGCGGCGAGATGCGAAAACCGTGCGGGGCGTCGGCGCGCACCCTTCCGCACGGCGCTAACGCTAAACTGACGGGCCGGTCCCGGGGGGCGAGCCACTCTTTTCGGCACCGCGCTCCGCCCGCCGGACCGGAGTGGCCCGGTCGAGGTGCACGTCGAGCTGCGGGAAGGCCATGACGATGCCGGCTTCGCCGAAGCGGTGGTCGAGCATGTGCCGGTAGTCGCTCTCTATGATGCGATAATCGTAGCTCGGGCTGACCTGCGCCCAGAAATAGGCGCTGAAGATCAGGGCACTGTCGCCGAAATCCTCGAACAGGACCACCGGTTCCGGCTGCTTAAGGATCCGGCCGTGCTCGGCCATCGCTTCGGACATGATCTGTACCACCTCCCGGGTCGGCGAGCCGTAAGCTACCCCGACCCGCACCTTGAGGCGAATGAGCTCGTCCGCCAGGGTCAGGTTGATGACGCTCTTCTGCAGAAACTCGCTGTTCGGCACCAGCATGTCGAAACCGTCGAAGCGTCGCACCTGTGAGCAGCGGGCGCCGATCTCGATCACCCGGCCACGGTTGCCATCGACCTCGATCACATCCCCAACCTTGATCGGCCGCTCGAACAGCAGAATCATCCCGCTGATGAAGTTGTTGATCAGGTTCTGCGCACCGAAGCCGACGCCGATGGCGAGGGCACCTCCCATGAAGGCGAAAATCGTCAGCGGAATCTTCACCGTAATCAGGGCAAAGACGAAAACCGCGATGACGACCAGTGCCGTCAGTATTTTTTCGACGAGGACCGCCGTCCCCACCTCAAGCTTCAGGAACCTGGCTGCCAGCCCACGGACTCGGTCCCGAATCAGAAAAACCAGCCACAGCCCAACCACCAGGATCGCCAGCGCCACCGCTACCTTGCCGATGGTTACCGGTCGCTCCTTGGTCACTGCCTGACCGTTGACCAGAATGGTGTCCTCGACGACGAACAGCTCGTAGCTCCAGGACCGGCGGACCAGCTCCCAGGCGCGGGCAGCAGTTCCCTGCAGCTGCTGTTCGCCGCTGGTCTGCTGCCGACGCTCCTGGACCTCGTCGATTAAGTGATTTTGCAGCCGCAGGATGTCGTCGACGGTCCCCAGCGCCTTGAGCAGAAAATCGCTCCGCTCGACATAATTGTCGAGCTGCTGCTGCACCGGCTCCCGCGCCGCAGCCCCTGGCCCCAGGTCGGCCAGCCGCTGCCGCTGGTTGAGGGCCAGGTTCTGTGCCAGCTTCAAGCTCGAATCAAGGTAGGAGCGGTACTCTTCCGCCCGGCGTTGGGCGCCCTGCAACCGCTCCGCGAGCTTCTCCAGTTCGGCACTGTCGACCCCCCGAACCACCCGGTAGCGTTCCCCCCAGATCGACTTCTCGTACCTCAGGACGACGTCACGGATCTTGTAGAACTCGGCCTTCAGGGCGAGGTTGTCGGATTGTGCCTGGCGCAGCTCAAGGGTCTCCTGCAACTGTTCGATTTCGGCCTGGCCGACGGCGGCGGCACGAGCGCGCTGCAGCTCCTGTCGCGCCTGTTGCAACCGCTCCTGACCCAGGGAGCTCTCCCGGCCGACCCGGAGCTGCTCGGCTTCGAGCTGCTGCTGCTCCGTGGCCACGGCAGCGAGCTTTTTTTCCAGCTCCGCCTGGCTGAAAACGGCCGGGGTGGCGTTCGCCACCCGCAGTTGCCGCTCGAGAAAGGCGAGCTTGTCGTTGTGCAGGGCCAGCGCCATCTCGGTCATCTTCTGCCTGGCACCGGCCGAAAGGATCTCCGCCTGCGCTGAGGCCTCGGCCAGCCGGGCAAGGTCGTCCAGCCATTCCTGGCGCAGTTGGTCTCCCGCTAGCGCCGGCTTTTCGAGCAGCTCCGCCACCTGGCGCCGGCGCTGCTGTGCCTCCTTCAGCGTCTGGCGCGCCCGGTCGAGGTCCTGCTGAGCGAAGGACTGAAGAATTCTGTCCTTCTTGATCAAGATATTCTGGGCGCCAATCGAATCGCGAAGCTCGTCGAGGAGGCTGAGCGGATAGGGTGGTGCGATGCCGAACCCCTCCCAGCCCGCCATCTTGGCCGCCAGGTCCTGGTTGGCCAGGCGCATTTCCGCCAACTCGCGCAGAGCGAGGATGTGATGGTCGTAAGCCCGCGCCTGCCGATCGAGAAGAACCATTTTTTGCGCGGCCTCTTCATCGGTCGCACCGAACTGCTGCGCCGGCGTCGCCTCGAGCAGTGCCTGGAAGCTCTGCAGCTGCTCTCGGGTAGCCGTCAGAGCCTGCTCGAGCATTTCGGGAGAGGGGGGAGCGGCTTCGCCCCCTTCGGTCTGGGCAACAGGCGGCTCCTTTGTCCCAAGCCCGGGCAGTTCCGCCCAGGCGGCGGACGCCAGGGCGACGAGGAGCCAGAGCCCGGCGGCCAAGAGCTGCAGCGGCGTGGGGCGAGGCGGCATGGCTGTGCGCCTCATCATCGGGTCGCCCCCAAGTTGTAGAGGTCCTTGATGTACGAGTGGGTCGGGGTGCTGTCGAGGTGGAAATAGTGCTCCTTGACATCCTCGCCGGTGTTCCCCTCACCTGCCGTTGGCAGCTTGCCATGCTCGACGGTCATTTTATCGGATGGCATGTCCTCTTCACCTGCAATTGATTTACCCAAGGCGTGGCTGGGTGGAAGCCAGCGGTGACCGGGCCTGAGAACAAGCCGATACTAATGGAAAATATTAACAGGTCACAAGGGTTCTGCCAGCATGCCCCCCCTGGAAGGATTCCCGTGGCCGTCGAAAGGTTTGACTTTTGCCCGGCCGCGGGCAAAATATCCTCGTATATGCACTGCAGAAAGGAGAACAGATGCTGGTTCTGGCAGGGGACATCGGGGGGACGACGACGCGGCTCGCTTTTTTCCGCGACGCCGGCAACGGACTCGAAACGGTGGCGGCGGGACACTATGCGAGCCGCGAGCGCGGCAGCCTGGCCGCCATCCTGCAGGCCTTCGTTGCCGAACACGGCCTGGCCCCCGAACGTGTCTGCCTCGGTATCGCCGGACCGGTGTGTGAGGGCCGGGTGCTGACCCCCAATCTCCCCTGGCTCGTCGACGCCGGGGAACTGGCCGGGCTGCTGGGCCTGACACGGGTCTCCCTGATCAACGACCTGCAGGCCAACGCCTACGGCATTCCCCTGCTGGGCGAGGAGGATTTTGCGGTCCTCAGCCCGGGGCGGCCCGACCCCTCGGGGCCCATCGCCGTCATCTCCGCCGGCACCGGGCTCGGCGAGTCGATGGCGGTCTGGGACGGCACCGCCCACCGTCCCCTGCCGACCGAGGGGGGGCATGCCGACTTCGCCCCCCGCAACGAACTGGAGACAGAACTGCTCCTCTATCTGCGGGCCGAATTCGGCCGGGTGAGTTACGAACGGGTCCTCTCCGGACCCGGCCTGGGCAACATCTACCGCTTCCTGCGCGACAGCCGCAACCTCGCCGAGGACCCCGCGATAGTCATGGAAATGGGCCAGGGCGACGCGGCGGCTGCCATCGCCCGGGCCGCCCTGGCGGGGAGTTGTCCCCTGTGCGGACAGGCCCTCGACCTCTTCGTCTCCCTCTACGGCGCCGAGGCCGGCAACCTCGCCCTGCGCACCCTCGCCACCGGCGGCGTCTACCTCGGCGGCGGCATCGCCCCGAAAATCATCGACCGGCTCCAGGGCCCGGCCTTCATGCTCGCCTTCACCGCCAAGGGGCGCCTCAGCCCGCTGCTCGAAACCATCCCGGTGCGGGTCATCCTCAACGAGCGCACGGCCCTGCTCGGCGCCGGCCGCTGCGCCCTGCTCGGTCCCGCCTGATTCAGCTGCGCCGGGGTCCGAAGGGTCCAGCCCAGCCACGAAAGTGCGGGGTGGGGGGATGACTTGACGGGTCAAAAAATCGGGATAGAGTGAATCCGTAATCGAATAGTCGATCCCGAAAAGCCAAACCTGCCGCGAGGCGGGGACGGAAAGCGATGGGTCCGCCGAAGCCGAGGCGAAGGCGGATGGCCGAGCTGCCGAAGGATGTCACATCCTTGAGAGGTGGTTCGGCCTTTAATTTTCCAGCGAAAGGAGTCCCATCCATGAATTACACGGAACTGCTCAACCCACAGAACTCCGCCGTCGTCTTCATCGACTTCCAGCCGCAGATGGTCTTCGGTGTGGCTAACATCGACCGGCAGACCCTCTTCAACAACGTCCTGCTGCTGGCCAAGGCGGCCAAAATCTTCAAGGTGCCGACTATTCTGACCACGGTGGAGTCGAAAGGCTTCTCCGGCAACATGTGGCCGCAGCTGCTCGACCTCTTCCCCGGCCAGGAGCCGATCGAGCGCAGCTCCATGAACTCGTGGGAGGATGCGAAGTTCGTCGCCGCGGTGCAGGCCACCGGGCGCAAGAAGCTGGTCATGGCGGCCCTCTGGACCGAGGTCTGTCTGGCCTTCCCGGCCCTGGAGGCAATCAAGGCGGGCTATGAAGTCTATGCCGTCGAGGATGCCTCCGGCGGCACCACCGTCACCGCCCACAACGCCGCCATGCGCCGCGTCGAGCAGGCGGGCGCGGTGCCGATGACCGCCCTGCAGGTCCTCCTCGAGTACCAGCGCGACTGGGCCCGCAAGGAAACCTACGACGCCGTGATCGAGGCGGTGAAGGAACACTGCGGCGCCTACGGCCAGGGAGTGGAGTACGCCTATACCATGGTGCACGGGGCGCCTCCCAGCCGCAAAGGCGCGGGCCGTTGAGGACATGGAAGGTCCCGAACGGGAAGGCGGCCCGCTAACGGTCGTCGTCACTTGGCGGGTCCGGCTGGGATGCGAAGAGGCGTTCGAGGCGTGGCGCCGGGAGATTGCGGCCGCTGCCCTGGAATTCCCCGGCCACATGGGGATCGACGTGATTCGTCCGGGCGCCACCCCGGGCGAATATGTGGTCATCTTCCGCTTCGATACCTACGAGCACCTGCGGGCATGGCAGGAGTCGGATATCCGCCGGAAGCTGCTGAAGAAGGCCGAGTCGTTTCGGGAGAGTGAACCGTCCTACCGCTTGGAAAGCGGTCTGGAGTTCTGGTTTGCGCCGCCGGGCGTGCCGGCCTCGCCGCCCCGCTGGAAGATGGCCCTGGTCACGGTCATCGGCGTCTGGCCGGCGAGCCTGCTGGTCCCCCGGCTGCTGCATCCTTTCACCGGCAACCTGCCTGCGCCCCTTAAGGCCCTGCTGATTGCCGTGGGCATCGTGATTCTTCTCACCTGGGCGATCATGCCGCTGCTGGTGCGAATTCTTCGTCCCTGGCTGCATCGGCGCGGATAAGGGAGAGCGATATGAAAGCACCCGAACTGATACTGCATAATGGAGCGATTACCACCCTCGATGATTCGCATCCCCAAGTCTCGGCCGTTGCCATTACCGGCGGACGGATAACGGCCACCGGCGGAGAGGAGCTGCTCGCCGCGGCCGACGACAAGACGCAGCGGATCGATCTGAAGGGACGGCGGGTCATTCCGGGGCTCAACGACTCCCACATCCACGTGATCCGGGGAGGGCTCAACTTCAACATGGAGCTGCGCTGGGACGGAGTACCATCGCTGTCACTGGCGCTGGAGATGCTCCGCGAGCAGGCCCGACGCACGCCGCCGCCCCAGTGGGTGCGCGTGATCGGCGGCTGGACGGAATTCCAGTTTGCCGAGCGGCGGCTGCCGACCCTGGAGGAGATCAACGACGCCGCGCCCGACACGCCGGTGTTCGTCCTGCATCTGTACGACCGGGCACTGGTCAACGGGGCGGCGCTCCGGGCGCTCGGCTACGCGCGGGAGACCCCCGATCCCCCCGGCGGGGTGATCGAGCGGGACAAGGCGGGGAATCCGACCGGGCTTCTCATCGCCAAGCCGAACGCCCTGATTCTCTACGCGAGTCTCGCCAAGGGGCCGAAGCTCGGTTTCGACGACCAGGTCAACTCGACCCGCCACTTCCTGCGCGAACTGAACCGGCTGGGGATCACCAGCTGCATCGACGCCGGCGGCGGTTTCCAGAACTATCCCGACGACTACCGGGTCGTCGAGCAGTTGGAGGGAAGGGGTGAGCTGACCCTGCGGATCGCCTACAACCTCTTCACCCAGAGGCCGAAAGAGGAGTACGACGACTTTGCCCGCTGGATCGGCATGACCGAACCGGGGAAGGGGAGTGACGTCTACAGGATGAACGGCGCCGGCGAGATGCTGGTCTTCTCCGCCGCCGACTTCGAGGACTTCCTGGAGCCGCGCCCCGACCTTCTGCCGGGGATGGAAGCGGAGCTGAAGAAGGTGGTCGGCCTGCTGGCGGCGAAGCGCTGGCCGTTCCGCCTGCACGCCACCTACAACGAATCGATCTCCCGCTTCCTCGACGTCTTCGAGGCGGTCGACCGGGAGATTCCGTTCCAGGGGCTGCGCTGGTTTTTCGACCATGCCGAGACCATCTCGGAGAAAAGCATGGAGCGGGTGCGGCGCCTCGGCGGCGGGATTGCCATCCAGGACCGGATGGCGTTCCAGGGAGAATACTTCGTGGCCCGCTACGGGGCCGAGGCGGCCAGGCGGACCCCGCCCATCAGCCGGATGCTGGAGATGGGCATTCCGGTCGGCGCCGGGACGGACGCCACGCGGGTATCGAGCTACAACCCCTGGGTCGCACTCTACTGGCTCGTGAGCGGCAGGACCGCGGGAGGTCTGCCGCTGTATGACGAGAAGAACCGCCTCGACCGAACCGCGGCGCTCAGGCTCTACACGGTCGGCAGCTCCTGGTTCTCCGGCGACGAGGGGAAAAAGGGGGGGATTGCGGCGGGGCAGCTTGCCGACCTGGCGGTGCTGTCGGCGGACTACTTCACCGTCCCCGAAGAGGAGATCAAGGGGATCGAGGCGGTGCTGACCGTCATGGGGGGGAAGATCGTCCATGGCAGCGGCGATTTTGGTCCCCTGGCGCCTCCACTGCCGCCGGTGAGTCCCGACTGGTCGCCGGTAGCCAGTTATGGCGGCTACCACCGTGGAAGTATCTCATCAGGCCTGCATCGTCAGGGATGCGCCTGCCACAGCCATCGGCTAGTCCGGTCGCCGAAAGAGTTCCGCTTCTGGGGTATCGGCTGCGACTGCTTCGCTTTCTGATCTAATCAGCGCTTCGACCTGTTCCACGAACCCCGTACGTGAACGGAGGGTCGGGGACGTAGGTAACTTGTGTAACTTTTGCAGCTGAAGGCGAATAAGTTACATAAGTTACCAGCGTCCCCTGGGACCGGCAAGGCCCCTTAGCATGCCTGGGCAGGAAGATGACCAAAAGCGTGGAGTGCAACAAGATGGCAATGGAATACTTCTACGAACTCTTCGAAGAACTGCCCCGACAGGGACCGGGTTGCAGGGAAGCCACCCTTAGGGCGCTTGGTCTGCTGAAGGATCTGCCATCAAAACCCAGAGTGCTGGATATCGGCTGCGGGTGCGGTATGCAGACGCAGATCCTCGCTCAGGAACTGAAGACGAAAATCCTGGCGATCGACAACCACCGGCCCCTGCTGGATCGCTTGGACCGGGCCGCCGCACGGAAGGGTTTGGACATCGAAACGCGCGAACTGTCCATGATCGACATGCCCTTTGACGCAGAGAGCTTCGACCTGCTCTGGGCCGAGGGCTCCATTTTCATCATCGGACTTGCGCGCGGGCTGCAGGACTTCAGGGCCTACCTCAAGACAGGCGGCTATCTGGCCTTCACCGAGTTGTGCTGGTTCGAGAGCGAGCCTCCGGCCGAGGCCAGGACCTACTTCGACAACGTCTATCCGGACATCAGAACCGCGGACGAAGTGCGCCGGTTGGCGGCCGCCAGCGGCTACAAAGTGATCGAAAGCTTCAATCTGCCCGACAGCGCATGGTGGGACGACTACTACACGCCGATGCTCGAGCGCATGAAGGAACTGAGGTTCAAGAACGCCGGTGTGGCCGAGGCAGAAGCGGTCTGCGCCGGGTGCGAGGCCGAGATCGAGATGTTCCGGCGGCATTCGAAGAGCTACGGCTACGCCTTCTTCGTGCTGCAAAGGATCTGACCCCTCAGGCGCGCTCTGGTTCTCCGGCGATGAGAAGGAGCGACACAACCCTTCAAACCTCAATTTCACCTCAAGGTCAAAACCTGCACGCGGATAACATCTGATCCAATCGGATATTCGCGGGTCAGGTGTCAGGTCTACACATTGACAGGTAATTGTCAATGTGTAGACCTGACACCTCCATTCCCCTCAACCCGCAGCCCTCCCCCCCCTCATTGTCAATCCGTTCGACCATCAGCTCCTGAGCTCCGATGCCCTACGCATCGAATACGCGCCTCCGAGCCGACGGCTTGAATGGTCGTGAAATGGGGATAAAGTGAAACGGGAAGCCTGCCGATTCCGACCGAGCCGAACCTGCCGAAAGGCAGGGGCGGAAAGCGATGGGAAGGGTGGTCATCATGAGAACAACCCTGCTGGCGATGGTCGTGGCGGGACTGGTGATGGGATGCGCCGCCATGGGCAGCAAGATCGATCCCGCCGGTCTCGAAACGACTAGGAGAGGAGAAGCCGAGATGGAGACGATATTGCCCTCCCGGACCTTGAGTGTATCCATCCGCTGCAGTCCCGACAAAGCGTATGAATTCGTCACCAACCCGCAGAATCTGCCGAAGTGGGCACAGGGACTGGGCCGGTCGGTGAGGAAACAGGGCTCCGATTGGATGGTCGACACGCCGCAGGGGCCCATGAAAATCCGCTTCGCCGACCAGAACCGATTCGGCGTGATGGACCATTATGTGACCACGCCATCCGGGGTCGAGGTCTATGTCCCCATGCGCGTTCTCGCCAACGGTTCCGGCAGCGAGGTCATCTTCACCCTGTTCCGGCTGCCCGACATGTCGGATGCGAGGTACGCCGAGGATATGCAACTGGTCGAGCGCGATCTGCGGACGCTGAAGAATTTGCTGGAAAAATGACCGCCCAAAGACCCGGGTCGCAAGGGGCACTGCCGGCAGGAATAACCAGGTCTATGCAAGCGGCATGAGAAGGAGAAGAAACATGGCCACAGGAAAAAGTCCCGCCACGGGGTCAGCAGGATCGGAGCTCGTCATCACCCGCGTCTTCAAGGCGCCGCGCGATCTCGTGTGGCAGGCATGGACCGAACCCGAGACGATGAAGCGCTGGTGGGGGCCGAAAGGCTTCACGGCCCCAGTCTGCAGGATCGATCTGCGCGTGGGCGGGGTCTATCACAACTGCATGCGTTCGCCCGAGGGTCAGGACTTCTGGAGCACCGGCATCTATCGCGAGATCGTGCCGTCGGAGCGACTGGTCTGCACGGATTCATTCGCGGACGCACAGGGCAACGTCGTCCCGGCTACGCACTACGGCATGAGTGCCGACTTCCCCCTGGAATTGCTGGTGACGGTGACCTTCGAGGAACTGGATGGGCAGACCAGGCTCACCCTGAAGCACGTCGGCCTGCCGCCCGGCAAGGACCTGGACGACTGCCGGGACGGCTGGAGCGAATCGTTCGACAAGCTGGCCGAAGTTCTGGCGAAGGCATGAGGTGAGCCTCCCGCGCCCCTTTCGCCAGGCGGATCGAGGAAGGCACGCTCTTGCGGCAAAAGGAGAAAGCCAAAATGGAATGGCTTAACTACGACGCCCGTCGATTCTTTCTCTGCGGCATGCGGCTCTTTTTCGGGGTGTGGCTGCTCTACGTCGGTCTCTATAAATGGGTCGCCATGGGGCCGGAGGTGTTCGTCGGCTACATCACTGCCGAGTTCGACAAGACCTGGTCGCCGCACCTGCTGAATGTGCTGCTCGCCTGGCTGATCCTGATCGCCGAGCCGCTTCTGGCGGCACTGATTCTTTCCGGCAGGAAGGCGCGCCTCTTCTGGACGCTGACGGCGCTGCTCATGTTCCTTTTGACCCTCGGCCAGACCATCCTGCTGAAGCCGGATGTGATCGCCAACTGGCAATACCTCGTGCTGACCCTGGCCTGCGCCGCCCTGAGCGATCCGGAAAAAACCGGCAGCGGCGGGTCGACCCATTGACAAGGCTCCGGCCGGTCACCGAGTGACCCCCGCCATGGTCGTTGAAATTCGTCCGCCAGGTGCTATTGTCGGAGCAGGAAGGAGGCGGCTACCTGGCGCGGGGGGCGGCCGGAAGTTGAAAGCACGGCTTTTCAACGGGGAGACGCGAAGCCCGCAGAGAACGCCCTGTTGGCCTTCCTTTGCGATCTCTGCGCCGTTAGTGCGGGGAGCGAACGCACATGGGCGTGGGTTTGCGTTGACTTCAGGCTGTTAACTCGAACTTTTCAAGGAAGAGAGGACTCCCATGGCAAAAACAACCCCGGAAGGCTTTCACAGCGTTACCCCGATGTTCATGTTCAAGGACGCCCGCAAGGCCATAGATTTCTATAAACGGGCCTTCGGCGCCCAGGAGCTGTTCGTCATGCCGGGACCCGACGGCAAGGGGGTGATGCACGCCGAGATCCGGATCGGCAACTCGATCATCATGCTGGGCGAAGAGCATCCCCAGGAGGCCTGCAAAAGCGCGGAGACCTTCGGCGGCTCGCCGGTCAGCTTCTACCTTTACCTGGAGAACGTCGACGAGGCCTTCAGAGTCGCGGTCGCCGCCGGCGCCGAGGCCCGGATGCCGGTCCAGGAGATGTTCTGGGGGGACCGGGTAGGGACCGTGCAGGACCCCTTCGGCTACAGCTGGAGCCTCGCCACCCATACCAGGGATTTGACGCCGGAGGAAATCCGGCAGGGCGCGCAGGCCTTTTTCGCCCAGATGAAGAAGAAATAGGCCGTTTCGGCAAAGCAGCGAGTACTGTAATTGAGGCACGAAAGCCCGCAGCAGAGCGGGCTTTGCTTTTTTGGGGGACGCCGGAAGAGGTGGTATCGAGCCGGAAGTATCCGGCCAGGAGCGGCGAGGCCGGAAATATGGGAGTCCCGGCAACGCGGCAGGCTGCGAGTCAGCGCCTGCCGGTGCGTCAGTGGGGGATATTCGCGGCAGCCTGCTGCAGGGAGAAATAGAAGGCACTGCCTTTTCCCAGTGTGCTTTCGACCCAGATTCGGTCGCCGTGATTCTCCACGATGCGGCGCACCATCGTCAGGCCCAGGCCGGCGCCGCACGTTTTTCGGGTTTCGGGCCGGTCCACCCGGAAAGATTTTTCGAAGATGCTCTCCAGGCTCTCCTCCGGAATACCCAATCCTTCGTCCTGCACGGAGACCACCACGCGATCACCACTTCGCCATGCCGAAAGAAGCACCGCCCCCCCTTCGGGAGAATATTTCAGCGCATTGGCGACCAGATTGCGCAGGACAAGGTCGAGCTTCGGCCTGTCCCCCTGGACCGGCGGCAAGTCATCCGCGAGGGAGACCTGGAGATCATACTTCGGGGAGATGTTCCGGAATCGGGCGGCTGTCTGCAGGAGCAGATCGGGGACCTGAATGATCGAGAAGGTCATCCTCGACAGCCAGGTTCCAGCGTCCTCGTGGCAAACCATTTTCGCTATGTAATATTTTTTTCCAAATAAATGAAACACCCGCTTGCCAAGAGCCCCTCTTTGCGGTATACGAAATAATGTCTGGCGAAAAATCTCAAAAAATACTCTATGTGTTTGAGCGGGGATGATTGCTTCGGTTATTTCGGACGCAGCCCATTGGCAGGTCGGACAGGGTTGTTCGCTTTCCAGGGAGGGCCGGAACATGAATACGGAACAGGCAACCGGCTGCAGGCCGATCGCGCATGGACGTCTGATCACCCTGTCCCAGTGGGACGGTTCAGCCTTCCTGTCCCCTGGGCTGAGCAGTCTTCCGGCCGCGGAGAGCGAAGATGGAACGACCGTTACCGAGAGGCCTGGCAGCGAGGGGACGGCCCCGGCGACAGCCTGAGACAGCGGGTACCACAAACGGAGCAGGAGGAAATAACCCGGAGGTTTTTCAAGCGAACCTCCCCGGCGGATCAAGGAGGCTACTCATGGAAGGGAAAGGACTGGTGACGATTCTGATGTTCGGTTCTCTTTACAGCTTCCGGCAGGAGAGGGGACTTGCGCCGGCGCTGGAGTTGCCGCTGCCGCCGGGAGGGAAGCGGGCCCTGGACATCGCCGGGGAGCTTGGCCTCCCCCTCGACGCCATCGGCGCCATCTACTGCAATCATCGGCCCGCCGGCCTTCAGCGGCTGATCCATCCGGGGGACCGGATAGCCTTTGTGCCCAAAAGCATCCCCGGACCGCACAACGGCCCGCTGGGCTTCCCCATTCTCGATAGCGACGAAGCTCTGCGCCAGGTCGCCCGGGGGTAAGGCCGACCGCAGCGAAATCGGCCCCTGGGGCGCATGTATCGGGCTGGGGCTTTGTGACGGGGCAAGGGCGGTCGCTGCGCAGGGCCGGGCCTAATGCAGGGTCCTGAATTCTTCGGCGGTGAAAACCAGCACCCGCGTCGTTTTGCCATCAGGGTTGATCTGCAACTCGGTGATGTCCATCATCTTGTCCGAGAGCCACGCCTCGGTGACAATGGCCAGGAGAACTGCCTCAGGCTCATATTTCGGACCCGTCAGTCTGGCGTTCTTCAGGAATTCGACGACTCTCTCCCTGTTCGACCAAACCGGCAATGAAACCCCCCTGTCGTCAATTTCCTCGGCGTAGATGTTTTTGTAGATGCTTCTTGCCACCCATACCTGCCCGCTTGCTGCGACTTCGTCACGGAATATTTTCTCGCCAAGATATTCGATGCTCATCGCTTCTCAGCTTTCCGGCGGCCGATGGGGTCTGAGGTCCGGGCCGCCTCCCGAGGGGTGCCCTTTTGATTAAAATCTATCACAGGCTAATGGTTTCTGTCATGTTTTGCCCTCGGCAAAAGGGGACCGACCTGTTTTCTCGAAGATAGCACCCCGACGCCTTGCCCGCTGCGCGGGTTCCCTCCGCGAGGCGGCGAAGGGAGGCTCAGGGCAAGAGAAATGGGAGGGAAAGCGGGCGGGATTGCAGAATGGCGGGCTGGCTAGAACCGCGCCGCATCCTCCGGCCGGGAAAGGTTCAGCACCTCGGCCCTGGCCCCCTTCCGGTCGAGAAAGCGGGTGAGGATCTTGTAGCTGTCGAGGTCGAAGGGGAGCAGGTTCGGCTGCTTGAGCTGGCTGCGGACGGCCCGGCCGACGGTTTCGGCGGGCAGCTCGTCGCGGATTTTCTGGACGAACTCCCGGATGAGCCGGGCATCGCCGAGCGCCCGGTGGCGGTTCTGGGCGCCGAGGGCGTGCCGCTCGACGAGGGCGTCGAGGTTGTGCCGGCGGTGCTCGGGGAAGAGGGCGCGGGAGAGCTTGACGGTGCAGAGGGCCTTTTCCTGAAAGGCGATCCCCTGGCGGCGGAATTCGTTCTTCAGAAAGCCGTAGTCGAAGCGGGCGTTGTGGGCGACGAGGACCTTGCCGGCGAGCCGGTCGAACAGCTCTTCGGCGATCTGGTCGAAGGTGGGCGCCTCGGTCACCATGCCGTTGGCGATGCCGGTGAGCTGCTCGATAAAGGGGGAGAAGCTCTTCTCCGGATTGACCAGGGTCGACCATTCCCGGTCGGGCTGGCCGTCCGCCACCTCGCAGAGGCCGATTTCGATGATCCGGTCGTGCAGGGGATTGGTGCCGGTGGTTTCAAGGTCGAGGAACACGAGATTCTGCGGAAGCATCGGCTGAATGACTCAAGAGGGAATGGCGGAGGGGCGCTGGAGGCTTTCGCTAAGGATAAGGGAATCGGGTGGACCGGGTCAACCCCGCCTCCCCTTCGTCCTCCCGCCCGGAGTTGGGGATGCTGGCGAAATCCGTCAGGCATCGTATACTCATAATTAGAAAAAACAGCGAGCGGCCCCCAACCCAACGAATGAAAGGAGCACCTCATGCTCAGCAAAGCGATGGTCAAGCAGTTGAACGAACACGTCACGCTCGAATTCTACTCCTCCAATCTCTACCTGCAGATGAGCGCCTGGGCCGATCTCAAGGGGCTCGAAGGGTGCACCGCGTTTCTGCGGGCCCACGCCCAGGAGGAGATGGGACACATGCACAAGCTCTTCAACTATGTCAACGAAACCGGCGCCATGGCGGTCATCGGCGAGATCAAGGCGCCGCCCAGCGACTACAGTTCGGTCGGCGAGCTCTTCCAGAAGGTCTACGAGCACGAGTGCTTCATTACCGGCAAGATCAACCAGCTGGTCGCCGCCGCCTTGAAGGAACAGGACTTCTCGACCTTCAATTTCCTGCAGTGGTACGTGGCCGAGCAGCACGAGGAGGAATACCTCTTCCAGCAGGTCCTCGACAAGATCAAGATCATTGGCGAGAAAGGGAGCGGGGTCTTCTTCATCGATCGGGCG
>DASPGW010000020.1 GCA_035620395.1 Desulfuromonadales bacterium
AGCCCGCGCAGGAAGAGGGCGACGATGCCGCCGATCAGGGCGAAGGGGACGTTGAGGATGATGAGGAACGCCTGGCGGACGCTGCCGAAGGTGGAGAAGAGCATGATGAAGATGAGCGCCAGACAGACCGGGACGATGACCGCCAGGCGCGCCATGGCTCGCTGCTGGTTCTCGAACTGCCCACCCCAGTCGATGTAGTAGCCGGGCGGCAGCTGCAGCCGGCCGTCCATGGCTTTTTGCGCCGCGGCCACGAAGCCCCCCAGGTCGCGACCGGAGACGTTGCACTCGACGACGATGCGGCGCGAGCCGTTCTCGCGGGAAATCTGCGCCGGCCCCTCCTCGGTGTAGACCCGGGCGAGCTGCTTCAAGGGGATGCGCGCCCCGTCGGGGGCGGAGATCAGAATCTCCTCGAATTCCCGGGGGGTATCGGACAGCTCGGCGGGAAAGCGCAGGGCCACGGAGAACCTTTTCTGGCCTTCAAAGATCTCCGACACGATCTTGCCGCCCGAAGCGAGCTCCAGCGCTTCGTTGATCTCGGCGACATTGATGCCGTAGCGGGCGATGGCGCCCCGATCGATCTCCACCTGGAGGTAGGCGAGGCCCGTGACCTTCTCCACCTGCACGTCGGCCGCTCCCGCAACCTCGCCGAGGACCTCGGCGATCTCGGCCCCCTTCTCCTTGAGCACCTCCATCTCCTCACCGAAGAGCTTGACGGCGACCTGGGACTTCACGCCGGAGATCAGCTCGTCCACCCGCAGGGCGATCGGTTGGCTGAAGGAGTAGGACATGCCCGGGATGGTCTCCAGCCGCTCGCGCATCTTGTCGACCAACTCCTCCTTGGTCCCGGCCGTCGTCCATTCGCTCCTCGGCTTCAGGCTGATGAAGATGTCGGAGATGTCGATGCCCATCGGGTCGGAGGCGATCTCTGCCCGGCCCGCCCGGGCCACCACCTTCTCGACCTCGGGGAAGGAGAGGAGCGCCTTCTCCACCGCGGCCGAGGTTCGCACCGTTTCGGTCACCGAGACGGACGGCAGACGAAACGACTGGACGGTGAGGCTCCCCTCGTCCAGGGTGGGGAGGAACTCGCTGCCGAGGAAGGGGACCAGCAGCAGCGAGCCGGCCAGGGCGGAAGCCGTGAGGGCGAGGACCCTCTTCGGGCGGCCCAGGCTCTGCCGCAGAAACGGCAGGTACGTCTCGCGGATCAGCACCAGCAGCTTCGGGTCTTTCTCCTCCACCTTCCCTCGCAACAGCAGCGAGCAGAGGGTCGGCACCAGGGTCAGGGTGAGGATGAGGGAACCGAGCAGGGCGAAGCCGACGGTGAAGGCCATGGGGGAGAACATCTTGCCTTCCATGTCGGTCAGGGTGACGATGGGGAGGTAGACGATGATGATGATCAGCACCCCGAAGAGGATGGGGCGGGCCACCTCCCTGGCCGAGGCGAAGATGGTGTGCAGCAGCCCCTCCTCTTTTTTTCGCTCTGAAAGATGCCGCACGGTGTTCTCCACCATGACCACGCTGCCGTCGACGATCATGCCGAAGTCGATGGCGCCGAGGGTCATAAGGTTGGCGGAGAGTCCCAGCCAGTGCATCCCCAGGAAGGAGAAGAGCATGGAGAGGGGAATGACCAGGGCGACGATGAGGGCGCCGCGCACGTTGCCGAGGAAGTAGAAGAGGACGGCGATGACCAGCAGCCCCCCCTCGATGAGGTTTGTCCGCACGGTGTTGATCGTCTTCTGCACCAGGTCGGTGCGGTCGTAGTAGGGAACGAGCTTCACCCCTTCCGGCAGGGTCTTCCGGATGGTCTCCACCTTCTCCTTGACGCCGGCGACCACCTCCTTGCTGGAAGCCCCCTTGAGCATCATGACGATGCCGGCCACCGCCTCCCCCTGCCCGTCGTGGGTGGTGACCCCTTGGCGCGGCTCGTTGCCGATCACGACCGTGGCCACGTCGTGGATGTGGATGGGGGTGCCGCCGCGGGCGGTGACGACGATCTGCTCCAGGTCCTCGATCCCCCTGGCGAGGCCCAAGCCGCGGACCATGTACTGCTCCTCCCGGTGCTCGATGTAGCCGGCGCCGACGGTGGCGTTGTTCATCTCCACCGCTTCCATCACCTCATGGATGGTGAGATTCAGGCTCTTGAGCTTGCCCGGGTCGAGGACCACCTGGTACTGCTTCACCTGGCCGCCGAAGGAGTTGACGTCGGTCACGCCGGGGACGGTGCGCAGGATCGGCCGCACCACCCAGTCCTGGAGGCTGCGCAGCTCGCGGATGTCGTGGTTGGGGCTTTCCAGGACGTACTGGTAGATCTCGCCCAGGCCGGTGGTGATCGGCCCCATCTGCGGCTCGATCCCCTTCGGCAGGCGGTCGCTGGCCTGCTGCAGGCGCTCGAAGACCTGCTGGCGGGCGAAGTAGATGTCCACCCCCTCCTCGAAGACGACGGTGATGACCGACAGGCCGATCTTGGAGAGGGAGCGCACCTCCTGGAGCTGCGGCAGCCCGCCCATGGCGGTCTCGATCGGGAAGGTGACGAGTTTTTCCACCTCGGTCGGCGCCATCCCCCCCGCTTGGGTGAGGATCTGGACCTGGACGTTGGTCACGTCCGGGAAGGCGTCCACCGGCAGCTTCTTCATCGCCCACAGGCCCGTGCCGACCAGCAGCAGGGTTCCGAGCAGGATGATGAGCCGCTGTTTGAGCGCAAACTGGAGAATTCTATCTAGCATGGGCATTACCCTTTCCTGTCCTTGATGGCTTAATGGCCGTGCTCACCGAGTTCCCCCTTCTTGAGCTCCGATTTGAGCAGGAAGCTCCCCCTGGCGGCGTAGCGTTCCCCTTCCGCCAGTCCGCCGAGGACCTCCACCAGGCCGCCGGAGGCCCTGCCCAGCTCCAGGGGGCGGGGCGCGAACTCGGTGCCGTCCTCGGTGACGAAGACCACCTTCTGCCCCTCGATCTCCTGGATGGCATCCTCCGGAATTGCCAGGGTCGGCGAGGCTTCGGCCGGCAGGCTGAGCGCAACGGTGGCGAACATCTCCGGCTTCAGCTTGCGTTCGGGGTTCGGCACCTCCAACCGGGCTTTGACCGTCCGGGTCGCCTCGTTCACCAGGTCGGCGATGTAGGTAATCCTCCCGGCAAACACCAGGTCCGGGAAGGCGCCCACGGTGACCGTTGCGGCCTGCCCCTTGCCGACCTTGGCCAGGTCCTTCTCGTTGATGTCGACCAGCACCCAGACGGACGAGAGGTCAGCGACCGTGTAGAGGTTGGTGGAAGGATCGGCCAACTCGCCGACAATGGCATGTTTTTCGGTGATCACGCCGCCGATGGGGGAGCGAACCGGCAACAGGGTCTGGCGGCTGCCCAAGTCGGCCAGGTCACTTTTGGCCAGCCCGTACACCAGCAGACGCTCTTCGTCCGCCTGCAGTTCGGCGAGCGCCGTCTGGTAGTCGGTCTCGGCCTGCAGAATCTCCTTGCGGGCGGCGATCTTCTTCTCCACCAAGGCCTTCACCCGGTCCATGTTGCTCTGCGCCAGGGTCAGCCGGGTCCTGGTCTGGCGGTAACGGCTGACGGACTCCCCCAACTCGACGCTGTCGAGCAGCGCCAGGGTCTGACCGGCCACCACCGCATCCCCCAGCGAGGCCTTGACCGCCACGAGTTTGCCCGCGATGCGGGGCGAGACATGGGCGATGCGGTCGGCGTTCACCTCAACCTTGCCAGTGGCATTGATGGCGCCGGCGAGCTGCTCCATCTTCGCCACGGCGACCACCACCCCGTGCTCCTGCTGGGATTCCGGGGCCATCCTGACACTCGTGGCTTCTTCGTGCTCGTCGTGTTCTTCTTCGCCGTGCCCTTCTTCTCCCTGGTGTTCCTTCTCGTCATGGTGTTCGGCGGCTTCCCTCCCTTCGCCATGCTCGGCGTGCTCGCCGCCGACCTGCAGGTGGGTGAACCGGTAGTAGATGCCGCCGCCGAGAAGCAGGGCCAGGATGAGGCCGATGATCATTCCTTTATTCTTCACTGCGCACCTCCGCTCGTTTCAATATCGAGACTGCCGCCGACCGCCTTCTCCAGCTCGGCGCGGGCCGTTTGCCGGCCATACAGGGCGGCCAGGTAATTCTCGTGGACTTCGACAAACTTCTTCTGCTCCTCGATGACGGTCAGAATGCCGATCTCGCCGATCTGGTAGGCCTCCTGGACCAGCTTCAGGTTTTCCTCCAGTTGAGGAATTATCCCCCCGGCGTAGAGGGACGCGATTTTCTCTGCCCCCGTCAGCCTGGCGTGGGCCGTCTCCACCTCCCGCTCTACGCTCTGGCGGGCGAAGAGGGCGCGGGCTTCGGTGCTCCCCTTGCGCGCCACCGCCTCCCGGATTCCAGCCTGGTTGCGGTCGAAGAGGGGAATGGGGATGGCGAGTCTCAGGCCGACGAGGTTGTCCGCGTCCTTGATCTCCTCGTCGCCAATGTCGGTGGCCGTGTTCTCCCGCGTGTAGGCGATCCCCGCCGTGAGGTTGGGAATCCTCTCGGCCTTCGCCAGTTGAACCTCCGCCCCCACCTGCGCCTTCTGCGCTTCCAGTGCCGCCAGGTCAGACCTCTGGGCCAAGGCCAGTGCCTTCAGCTCCGCCAACTCTCCGACGTCGCCGGACGATTCCTCCAAGGAACCGGTGAAGCCGGCTGCCGTCTCAGAGGGAAGCCCCAGGAGGACCAGGAGCCTGGCTCTGGCGGGGACAATCTCCCGCTCCGCCTCGGCCTTTCGCCCTTCGCTGCGGGCCGCCTCCACCCGGGCGAGATTCACCTCCAGCTCCGGGATGTCGCCCGCCTCGAAGCGCTGCCCCGCCACCTCCAGCAGCCGGTTGTTGAGGGCCAGGGAGCGCTGCGCCAGCTCCACCTTTTGCTGCGCCAGCAGCAGGTCGTAGAAAGCGGCCTTCACCTCCGCCGCCAGCAGCCGGCCGGCGTTGTCGAGCTGCCGGTCGAAGCCCTCCAGTTCTTTCTCGGCAGCAAGCAGGCGCTTGCCCCGCTTGCCGGCGGTCGGAAATTCCTGGGAAATACCCACGGTCAGGGTGTTCTCGGAAGGACTGCCGGTCAGCTTCCCGGTTGTCCCGTCGGCCTCCAGGACCGGGTTGGGGTAGAGCCCGGCCCGGCTCCTGCCGGCCTCGCGGATGCCTCTTTCTTCCCGCAGGGCCATCAGTTCGCCGTTGTTCTGCAGCGAAAAGTCCACCGCCTGCGCAAGGGAAAAAACTTTCTCTTCGGCGTACGCCGTGGCGCCGAAAGTCCAGCTGCAAATGGTCACAAACAGGGCCACGGCCCTCTTGGAGAAAACCGTTTTTCTCAAGGACTGCACCTCCAATTCGGTGTTTGAATTTGCGAAGGGTGAGCGAAAAACAGACGTGTACCGAGAAGACTTCTGGTCTTTCGGGACACACGGGCCAGAAGCTAGAGGGAGAGGATCAATTCAGCAGAACAACCGTACGCAGGGCGGCAAGAGCCTGGGAAGGGGGAAGAGACGCCGCCGGGGAGCGAAAAAGATTACGATCGGCTGCGACCTGTGGCCGCCAAAGAGGCGGAAGAGAGGCAGGAGGGGAATCCAGTGGGGAATACTGGTATGTCTTCAGGGTTTTCTGAACGAGCGGCGCATGGAGCGAGCTGACCGGCAGATGCTGGCACTCGGCATGATGGGAAGAAAGGGGAGAGTGCGCGGGGGCCGAAACGGCACAGGCTTCAGCGGTTCTGCAGGGCTTCTGCAAAGCGCTGGAATCGCACGCGGAGGTCGACATCTCCAGGTGCGCGTGCCCTTCCGCACCGAGGCACCAGGCCAGACCATGGGCGCCGGCATGGCTTCCCAGCAGGTAGAAGGCCAGCAGGATGATTATCGCAAAAACTTGTCGGAAGGGCTTTCTCTTCATACTTCGCCAAGATAATCGAGGACGGCGTGAATTTGCAAGGTGGAAAACCGTCTATTCAAAACCTGACGTTTGACATGAGCGGCCAATGCTGACGTGTTTCCGTCAAAAGCTATCGGGGGACGCCGGACCTGGCTGTCATGTGCCGATCCGTTTCTGCTTGGCGCGTTAAGGCTGGGGACAGCCGGCATGATCGGCTTGCCGGGGCCATGTCCGGTTGCTTGAAAGGCTGGTCGTCATGTGGCTCTTGGCATCGTCACTCGACCCTGGCGCCCTTTTCGACCAGGAGGTCACGAAGAACCGAGCGATGGCAGCGTGCTTCGTTCTCGCAGTAGCAGCCCACCGAGAAATTGCTTGAGTGCGACAGGACAGCGAACACTTCGAGTATGTGACTGGCCTCGGGACTTGCCATTTCGGCCCTGTACTTTCGGGTGAAGGTTGCCCACTGGGCAGGTGTTTCGGCCTGCTGGCCGAGTTTCATGGTCTCGACGCTGGGCGCGAGGTTCGGAAGCCAGACGTCGTACCAGTTCTGCGACGAGAACTCGGCTTTCGGAACACCGCGGGGAGGTCGACGAACGGTGCCGATGCGAACGCCTTCGTTTGCGACACGTGCACTTCCGAGCTTCACTACGCGAACTGCCACTGTGCCCTCCTGACCAAGATGCCCAACGGCTTCGCGCTTGGCCTGACGGGCGGTTTCTTGCCCGTTCATGGACCGAGCGCCTGTTATATGCGTCTGTATTCCATATACGCTGCCGCCTGTTGGGCGGATTCGGTACGTATGCCATAAGCTGCTTCCAGCATATGGGCCACAAATATATGCCTCAATAATACCCCCGAACGAGAAACGCCGCCGGCCAGCATTTATGCTGACCCGGCGGCGCCTCGGAATATCGATCCTGCTCCTGCCCTCATCGCTTTCCCCCGAAAACGCCTGCGGCCTGTGAATTTGACAATGCCCCGTTCAGCCTGCGCCGGCTTCGCGCAAATCCCCGGCGCCTGTTATTCCAGCGCCCGGCGGACCTCCTCCGCTTCCGCTCCCCGGACCAGCAGCCGCTTGTGCCTGGACTTCTCCCCCGCCACCAGCTCCACCGTGCTTTTTGACACCTTGAGCAACTTGGCGAAAAACTCGACGCAGAGCCGGTTGGCTTCCCCCTCCACCGGCGGCGAGGTCAGACGGACCTTGAGCTCTTCCCCCTGCACGCCGACGATCTCGTTTTTGCTGGCCCGCGGCTGCACGTGAAGATCGATGGTCACCCCGTCCCGGTGCTCACGCAGCCAGGGCATCAGGCCGGCTCCACCGGGTCCGGATCCTCTTTGGGCACGGCGCCCTTCCTGTTCCCCGCCGGAAACGGGAGGGGCTCCTCCAGCAGATACTCCTCACCGCCTCCATGGAGGGCCACCACATCGATATCCAGCAGCCGCAGATGGCTCTCGACCACGGCCCGCAGGCTGGTCTCGAAGGAAATTTTCTGCCGCTTCATCTCCTGAATCTCGCTGATCAGCTGAATCCGCCGCTCGTCGGCGGCCTGGACGATCTTATCCGCCCGCAGCTCGGCTTCGGCAACCATGATCTCGGCCTCCTTGCGGGCGTTGGCCTTGAGATCGTCGGTCACCCTCTGGGTGGTCAGCAGGGTCTCCTTGAGGGTCAGTTCCCGGGAGCGCATCTCTTCGAGGCTGGCCCGGGTGCGGGCCAGTTCTTCCTTGAGTTCCTGGCTCTGGCGGTGTAGACGCTCCAGTTCTTCTGCCAGCAGCTCAAGAAAATGATCGACCGCCCCCTTCTCGTAGCCCAGGAGGCGGGTCTTGAACTGGTGCTGCTGAATGTCGATGGGCGTGATGGACATGAGGCACCTCTCAGATGCGGAAGGCCAGTTGCTCTATGAGACTGAGGAGGATGCGGCGGAGCAGGGAAAGGCCGAGCAGGAGAACGATCGGCGAAAAATCGATCCCCCCGAATTGCAGCGGCAGCAGCCGGCGCATCCGGTAGAGCACCGGTTCGGTGGCGTTATAGAGGAAACGGACGATCGGGTTATAGGGATCGGGGTTGACCCAGGAGATGATGGCGCGGCCGATGACGATGAAGATGTAGATCTGGAAGACCAGGCTGATCACTTCGGCAAGGGCCGAAAACAGAATGTTCATGCTTTCCTCTTTCCTCCGTCTGGAGAGTGCGCCGATTGAACTCCGGCGCCTCGTGCAAAGCCCACTTTATAACGTATTGCCCGCCAAGGTGCAAACGCTTTCCAATGATCCGCCGGCGACGCAGCTGCCGGCGGCAACGCACTTTTTGACTTATCGAATAAAAAACGTTACATTACCGCACTGGAGAATGATTTCCCGGCCGTCCGGCGGGGGTCATTTTGATGAAATCGAACCGACAGGGGAATCGACATGAAACGTACCAGCAACCTTCGCATCCGCGGCCTGACCCCGATCATCGCCCCGGCCGATCTTAAACAGGTCTTTCCGCTTTCGGCACAGGGCGCCGAGTTCGTCACCCGGGCCCGGGAGCAGATCACCGACATTCTTTGCAACCGCGACGGCCGCCTGATGGTGGTGGTGGGCCCCTGCTCCATTCACGATCCCAAGGCCGCCCTCGAATATGCAGGCCGCCTGGCAAAGCTCGCCCGGGAACTGGAGGAGCGGCTCTTCCTGGTCATGCGCGTCTACTTCGAGAAGCCCCGCACCACCATCGGCTGGAAGGGGCTGATCAACGACCCCGATCTCAACGGCACGCACCAGATCTCCAAGGGTCTCGGCGTGGCTCGCGGCCTGCTCTGCGCCATCACCGACCTCGGCCTGCCGGTGGCCGGAGAAATGCTCGACCCGGTCACCCCCCATTACCTGGCCGATACCATCAGCTGGGGGGCGATCGGCGCCCGCACCACCGAATCCCAGACTCACCGGGAGATGGCCAGCGGCCTCTCCTTCCCGGTCGGTTTCAAGAACGGCACCGACGGCAACCTGCAGATCGCCATCGATGCCATGCGCGCCGCCCTGCATCCGCACAGTTTTCTCGGCATCAACAACGAGGGACGCAACGCCATCGTCCAGACCACCGGCAACTCCGACGTGCACATCGTGCTGCGCGGCGGCAACGACCGCCCCAACTACTACCCGGAGGACATCCGCAAGACCGAGGAGATGCTGGCCAAGGCAAGCCTCAATACCGCCATCATGGTCGACTGCAGCCATGCCAACTCCTTCAAGAACCACGAGCGGCAGGAGGAAGTTCTGGTGAACGTCTGCGAGCAGATCGCCGACGGCAACCGCACCATCTGCGCCCTGATGATCGAGAGCTACCTCGAGGCCGGCAATCAGCCGATCTCCGATGACCTCTCGCAGCTGAAGTACGGCGTCTCCATCACCGACAAGTGCGTCGACTGGGCCACCACCGAGCGCATGCTGCGCCATGCCCACCGGAGTCTCAGCAACTGCGGCGGCCGACCGGTCTGATTCAAGAGCGGCCCTGTCCGGGTCGCCTTACAGGATATTGCCTTGAAAGAGATCAAAATCAAATCAGTGCGGGTTCTCGCTCCTGCCCCTTGCCCGCCGAAGCCGGAAGCGAAGGCCGGAGCCTGCCCGCCGAAGCCGGAGGCGAAGGCCGGGTGCTGACCGCCGAAAGCGCCGCCGGGTGCGGCGCCGGACCAGCCGGATACCCACTCCTGCAGCCCGCCGTCTTCGGCGCCGGCCAACGCAAGCTGCTGCCCGCCGCCGGAACCGGCCGGCCCGGCCGACAGCTGCTGTCCGCCCTCCTCCCCGCTCAGCCCGCAAGCAGGAGACCGCCCCGGCTTCCGGCGCTGGCCCTTCGTCACCGGCTGGCTGGAGACGCCGGTCGGGCTGGTGCCGCAGGTGGCCACCCGCCTGGCCAGGGGTGACGTGCTGGGCCGCTGGCAGATGCGCTGGGGGCTCGGACGGACGCGCTACCGGATCGCCCCCGGACTGTACGCGGTCGGCTGCCCCGACGCCGCCTCGCCGGTGCTGGTCACCGCCAACTACAAGCTAACCTTCGACAGCCTGCGGCGGGAACTGGGCGGCCTCCACGTCTGGATCCTCGTGCTGGAAACCTTCGGCATCAACGTCTGGTGCGCAGCCGGCAAGGGTACCTTCGGCACCGCCGAAGTGATCCGCCGGGTACAAGCAGCAGGCCTCGATCAGGTCGTCGGGCACCGCACCCTGATCCTTCCCCAGCTCGGCGCCCCCGGCGTCGCCGCCCACGAGGTGCGCCGGGAATCGGGGTTCAAGGTCGTCTACGGGCCGGTGCGCGCCGCCGACCTGCCGGTCTTCCTGGCCGCCGGCATGAAGGCGACACCGGAAATGCGCCGGGTGACCTTCACCACCCTCGAGCGGCTGGTGCTGACGCCGGTGGAGCTGACCGGCATGCTCAAGCCGATCGGCTGGACCGCCTTGGGACTGCTGATTCTCAGCGCCGTCGGACCGCAGCTGCTCCACCCCGCCGCCGCTTTGTCGCGCGGCCTCGCCGCCATCGTCACCGGCATCGCCGGGGTGCTGGCCGGGGCGGTGCTGACGCCGGTGCTGCTCCCCTGGCTGCCGGGACGGGCCTTCGCCCTCAAGGGGGCCATGGCCGGGGGGGCCGTCGCCCTGCTCGCCCTGCTGGCCAGCTGGAGCCGGCTCGACTTCTGGTCCGGCACGGCGCTGCTGCTGGCCCTGCCGGCGGTCGCCTCCTGGTGCGCCATGAACTTCACCGGCTCGACCACCTTCACTTCCCCCTCCGGGGTGGAGAAGGAGATGCGTCGGGCTATCCCCCTGCAGGCGGTGGCCGCGGCGCTGGCCGGGGTGCTCTGGGTCTACGGCGGATTCGTCGGCAAGTGAGGATCGGAATGAGCGAACTGCGCTACCTGGAAGGGGTCACCACCCTGCAGCTGGACGTCGCCAAGTGCATCGGCTGCGGCATGTGCCCGGCGGTCTGCCCGCACGCCGTTTTCGTCATGGCGGCAGGGAAGGCGGCCATCACCGACCGCGACCGCTGCATCGAGTGCGGTGCCTGCGCCCGCAACTGCCCGGTCGAGGCGATCTCGGTCAAGGCCGGCGTCGGCTGCGCCAGCGCCATCATCCACAGCTGGCTCACCGGCGAGGAGCCGAGCTGCGACTGCGGCGGCGGGTCGAGCTGCTGCTGAGCTGCACGGGACAATTACCGATTCCGGAGACCGCATTCCCCCTTCCCCGCCTCCCGCCCCCTGTGCTACCCTGCCGCAAAACCTACGGGAGCCTGACGTCGTCACCATGACCGCATCCACCTCGACCCTGCTGCTGGGCAGCGCCTTCGCCGCCTATTTCGTCTCCGCCTGCCTGTACCTCCTGCATCTTCGGGTCCGCCGGCCGCTGGTGCTGCGCGGCGCCGTCGTCCTGGTGGCGGCGGCCTTCACTCTGCAGACCTGCATCCTCGGCCAGCGCTGGCTGGCCGCCGGCTACCTGCCGGTGACCAATCTCTTCGCCACCCTCTTCTTCTTCAGCTGGGCGCTGGCGGCGACCTACCTCTATTTCGAGCTGCGCTACCGCATCCATGCGGCGGGGCTGTTCGTCATCTTCCTCAACCTGCTGCTGCTGGCCGGGGCGCTGTCGCGCGACCCGGCCATTCCGCCGCTGATTCCGGCTCTCGACACCCCGCTCTTCACCCTGCACATCGCCTTCTCGTTCCTCGGCTACGCCTTCTTCGCCATGGCCTTCTCCCTCGGCGTCCTCTACCTGCTGCAGCGGCAACTGGCGAGCGGCCTCCTGCCCGACCCGGGGCTGCTGCGCAAGCTCAACGAAGAGTCGATCTTTCTCGGATTCTGTCTCTTCACCCTCTGCATGATCATGGGGAGCATCTGGGCGTACATCGCCTGGGGCTACTACTTCTCCTGGAACATCAAGGGAGTCTGGTCCTTTCTCGTCTGGCTCTTCTACGCCGGGATGTGCCACGCCAAGTTCGTCCGGCGCTGGCAGGGCACGGGGTACGCGATCCTCTCCATCGCCGGTTTCGGCGTCGTCCTCTTCACCTATCTCGGCATCGGTCTGCTGCTGCAGAGCAACCACCCCCTCGACTGACCGCGAAGGCACGCACGATGAACCGCTCGATGTTGCTCGACAAGACCTGGAAGCTGCTCTGCTCGCTGAAGCTGGCGATCGTCCTCGCCTCGGCGGCCACCCTGTTGATCATGGGGGGCTCGCTGCTCATCCCTTTCAACCCCCGGATCTTCGGCCATATGGACGCAGTAGCTCTCGGCGACTGGCTGCGTACCGCCGGAGTGGCCCGGCCGGCTCTCACCTGGTGGGTCTTTGCCGCCGGCGTGCTGATGCTGCTGCTCGGCATCAACACTCTCTGCTGCTTCATCGACTGGGCCCGCAACCTGCGCGCCCGCTGGCGCAAGAGCGGCGAGTATATGATCCACCTCGGTTTCGTTCTGGTGCTGGCAGCGTACGTCTGGGGAAGTCTGGCGGGATTTCGCAGCGAGGGGAATCGGATCTTCGTGGGCGAGGTTCGTGAAATTGCGGCGTTGCCGGGCTACAACCTGCGGCTGGACGCCTTCGAGCCGCAGCTTGGCGCGAGCGGCCGCCCCGTCGACATGCTCAGCACCGTCACCCTGTTGCGGGGCGGCGAGGTGTTGTCGCAGGGAGTGGTGAAGACCAACACCCCGCTCACCCGGGGCGGGTTGATTGTCGTGCCGTCTTCTTTCGGCCGCCAGCCGGCCGGCTTCAATTTCTTTCTTTCCGGGCGCGGTGCCGTCTCCCTGGCGGTCGGCAGCCATATCGAACTCGGCAGCGGCCGCCTGCTGCGGGTTATCGACTTCTACGCCGACGCCGCCCGGCGAAGCGATGGCCAGGCCGTCTACCGGGGGGACGAACTCGGCAACCCGGCGATCCGGCTCGAACTGCTCCAGCCCGACCGGGAGCCCTGGCGGGGCTGGTATTTTCTGCGCGGCGAGATCCCCTACCCCCTGGTCGAGGCCGGGGTGCGACTGTGGCCGACCGAACCGCTCTACCGCGTCTTCAGCGTGCTCACCGTCAACTACGATCCCGGCGCACCCCTGGCGATGGTCGGGGGCGTGGCCATGCTGGCCGGGGTTCTGCTTGCCGCGGGCTCTTTCTACTACAAGCGCGGCCGGGGTGACCGGCCCGAGGTGGTCTGAACCGCCGGGCAGTTCCGCTCAACATATCTGAATATCTAGGCGAAGCACCCCGGGGATGCTATGGTATCGCCTGCTTTCTGTTCGGGAGTCGATTGCACATGAAGAATAAGCGCGTACTGGTGGTCGACAACGAGCCGCAGCGCCGCGACAGCCTCCAGCGGCTACTGGGCGAGAGGAATATCGAAACGCTTGCAGCAGCCACCTGCGAAGAGGCGCTGCAGTTGCTGGCCGGCGAACAGGTCGATCTCGTCCTCACCGAGACGGAGCTCCCCGGCAAGAGCGGCCACTACCTGCTCAAACAGGTGAAGGAGCGGCAACCCGAAATCGAGGTGATCCTGATCACCCACAATGCCTCCTCCTACAACCTGCTGCAGGCGTTGCGAAACAACGCCTGCGATTTCATCGTCCGCCCCATCGATACCGGCGAGATCCTGTTCAGCGCCCTGGAGCGGGCCTTCACTCAGATCGACCTGCGCCGGCAGAACGCGGACCTGCTCAAGGAGCTGGAGAAGAGCAACCGGTCGCTGCGGCGGACGCTGAAAATGATGAAGGCGCTCAATGCCTCCATCGAAAGGCTGACGGCGACAACCGACATCGAGGAACTGTTCATGGAACTGCTCAGCTCCGCCATGGGCGAGTTGCAGGCGAGCCGCGGTTTTCTCGCCCTTTTCGACCGCGCCTCGGGCAAGCTCGGCCTCAAGGTGAGCAAGGGGATCCCGCCGGAACTGTGCCGGAAGTATTCCGCAGGACTGCCGGACGGTCTCACCCTGGCCCTCGCCCGCCGCGGAAAACCGGTGGCCATCGCCGCCAATCTGCCGGAAAAACTGGCCGCCATGGCTGCACCCGGGGAAACGGAGAACCTGCTCCCCGCTCCCGGCCTGCTGGCCGCCCCCCTGCTCCTCAAGGAGCGGGTGGCCGGCATCGTCGTCCTTTCCGGCCACCAGAATGGCCAGGGCTACGGCGAACACGAACTGAACTTTCTCAGCCAGTTGTCGCACCATGCCGCCCTGGCACTGGAGAAGGTCGGCATCATTCACCAGCTCAAACGGGACAAGTCCTCGGTCCCCTGACCTTTCGCCAGGCGGCGCGCCCCGCCGCCCTCTCCCCTGACCAATCTAACGCAATCCGGCCAGGGCCGTGCCGGTATCGGGCAGGCCGAGGAAATGCCGAATACTCCCGGCAAGACCGTCAGCGTCCAGCCCATAGCGCGCCCGCAGCTCTTCCTGGCTGCCCTGCTCGATGAAGGCATCCGGCAGGCCTATGTGCAGGGCTCGGGGAGAAAGCCCCTCCTCCGCCAGCAGTTCGAGGACCGCGGAACCGAACCCTCCTTGCCGGACATTTTCCTCCACGGTGACGACCAGGCCGCAGCGGCGCGCCTCGCCCGCGATCAATTCCCGGTCGAGCGGCTTGAGAAAGCGGGGGTCGACCACCGCCAGGCGGATTCCCCCGGCGGCCAGCTGCTCCGCCGCCGCCAGGGCCGCCGCCACGGTCGTGCCGGCGGCGAAGATGACGCCGTCGGCGCCGTCCCGCAGCTTTTCGCCCCGGCCGAGCGGCACCGGTTCGAACGGCCCGTCGAGAGGCAAGCCGATACCGCTGCCACGCGGATAGCGGTAGGCCAAGGGACTCTCGACAGCGAGGGCCGTGGCCATCGCCCGACGCAGTTCGATCTCGTCGCGCGGCGCCATGATGGTCAAATTGGGGATGTGGCGCAGGAAGGCGTAGTCGAACACTCCGTGGTGGGTGGGACCGTCGGCGCCGACCAGTCCGCCCCGGTCGAGGGCGAAGGTGACCGGCAGGTTCTGCAGGCAGACATCGTGCACGATGCTGTCGTAAGCCCGCTGGAGAAAGGTCGAATAGATGGCCACCGTCGGCCGCAGCCCTTGACAGGCCAGCCCGGCGGCGAACGTCACGGCGTGCTGTTCGGCAATCCCGACGTCGAAAAACCGGTCGGGGAAGCGGGCGGCGAACTCCTTGAGGCCGGTCCCCTCGGCCATGGCGGCGGTAATGGCGACGACCCGCCGGTCGCGTTCGGCCAACTCTACCAGGGTGCGTCCGAATACCGCCGTATAGCTGGCCGCCTGCCCCTTGCCCTGCTTCACCTCGCCACTCGCGCGGTTGAAGGGACCGACGCCATGGAACTCGGAGGGGCTGCGCTCGGCGGGCGGATATCCCTTCCCCTTCCGGGTGACGACATGGACCAGAATCGGCCCCCTGAGCCGGGAGACATTCTGCAGGGTTTCGACCAGCTCCGGCAGGCGGTGGCCGTCAAGGGGGCCGACATAATCGAAGCCGAAGGCCTCAAACAGCATGCCGGGAGTGAAAAAACCCTTGAACGACTCTTCGGCACGACGGGCGATATTGATCAGGTCGCGGCCGAAACGCGGGACGTTGCCGAGGAACTGCTCCGTTTCGCGCTTGAAGCGGACGAAGAGATCCGAGGTCATCTTGCGGCTGAGGAAGGAAGAGAGTGCGCCGACATTCGGGGAGATCGACATCTCGTTGTCGTTGAGAATGACGATCAGGTCCTTCTTGAGGTGCCCGGCCTGGTTCAGCCCCTCGAAAGCGAGGCCGGCGGTCAGGGAGCCGTCGCCGATGACGGCGACGATCTTCTCGCTGCCGCCGAGGACATCACGAGCGGCCGCCATGCCGAGGGCGGCGGAGATGGAGGTGCTGGAGTGGCCGACATCGAAGCAGTCGTGCGGGCTCTCGTCGCGTTTGGGAAAGCCGCTGATCCCGCCCAGCCGGCGCAGGGTGGAAAAGCGCTCACGCCGGCCGGTCAGCAGCTTGTGGGCATAAGCCTGGTGCCCCACATCCCAGACGATTTTGTCGGTGGGGGAGTCGAAGACGCGGTGCAGGGCGATGGTCAGCTCCACCACCCCGAGAGAGCTGGCAAGATGGCCGCCGTTGGCGGCTACGGTATCGATGACGGTCTCGCGGATTTCCCCCGCCAGATTCTCCAGCTCGGCCAGCGAGAATTCCTTCAGGCCGGCGGGCGAATCGAGGTTTTCGAGTATGCCGCTCATGCTTGAAAATCCTTTGCCCACTCA
>DASPGW010000021.1 GCA_035620395.1 Desulfuromonadales bacterium
GAGGATGTTCCGGCACATCTGGGAGCTGCGCGATATCTATTCCGACTATTTTTTCTTCGATGAAAACTGCTCCTACAACCTGCTCTTTCTTCTCGAGGCCGCCCGCCCCACCCTCGAGTTGACTGCTCGCTGCCGACCATGGGTCATCCCGATCGACACGGTGCGTCTGGTCCGCGAAAGCGGCCTGGTCGCCGAGACTCGCTATCGGCCCTCGAAGGCAACCCGCATCAGCCACCTTGCCGGACGCATGGATAAGGAAGAGAAGCGCCTGGCCAAACAAATCCTGGCCGGAGAGGTCGAACCGAACGAGCTGCCGACGACAGAAACCAGTATGGCCGGCCGGATTCGCATCCTCGACCTGGCGGCGGAGACGGTCGAATTCCGCTACTTCCGTCATGAGATGGACAAGGAGGAATATCGCCGCCGCTACCTCTCCCTGCTGCAGGTCCGCAGCCGGCTCGGACTGGCCGAGCCCGCCGACACCGACATCCCGGTTCCGGGCCGCCCCGACCGGGGCCACGGCTCGAACCGCTTCGGCCTCGCTGCCGGCTGGCGGGAGGACGCCTTCTTCCTCGAGGCCAGGATCCGCCCTGCCTACCACCACCTGATGGACGCCGATGCCGGCTACCTGGCCGGCTCCCAGATCGACTTCGCCAACCTCGCCCTGCGCTGGTATCCCGAACGCCATCAGTTGAAGCTGCACGCCCTCGACCTGATCAACATCGTCTCCCTCTCGCCCCGCCATCCCTTCTTCAAGCCGGTTTCCTGGAAGGTCGAGACAGGGTTTTTTCGCCGGAGCTTCGACGACGGCAACGAGCACCTTGCCTACCGGCTCAATCCGGGCGGCGGTTTTGCCTGGGGCAGCGGCGAACAGCTCGCCTACGTGCTGTTCGAGACCGATGCGCAGCTCGGCGGCCGCTTTCGCGACGGCTTCGCCCTCGGCTTCGGCGGTTCGGCCGGCCTGGCGCGCAACATGACCGAGCGCTGGAAGGGGCATCTGCGTGGCCGGCAGATCCATTACCTCTTGGGCGATCCGCACCGGGGAGAAGAGGTGGGCCTGGAGCAGACATTCACCATCAACCCGTCCCACGGGCTGGCTCTCGACCTTGTCTGGCGGCATGAACTCGGGGTCGAGACGACGGAAGGAAAGGTCGGCTGGAACTGGTACTGGTGAAGCGGTCACTGTCGCAATGAGAAACAGCGCGGAACGAGCATCCGCCTGGGTCGCTTCGTGACAGAGCAAAAAAGGGACAAGGCCTTGTCGACCCGGCCTTGTCCTTCTTTTTATGCGGCTAAGCCGTTGCAGGCTGAGTGGTGGAGACGCCTTCCTATTTGAGCTCGAAGGCGACTTTAAGCAGAACCTGGTATTCCTTCACCGTGCCGTCCTCGCCGATGTGGCCGTGGACCTCCATCACCTCGAACCACGAGAGTTTCTCCAGGCTGTTGTGGGCCTTGCTGATCGCAGCCTGGATGGCCGCCTCGATGCTCTGCCCGGAAACCCCGATCACTTCGATCTTCTTGTAAGTTCTGCCCTTGCCGTAGGTCATGATTTCCTCCTGCCGGTGAAGTTTGAGGCTTTCACTTCGATATTACCAGTCCGCGGGCGGCTGTAAAGCACCTAACCGGGGGGTGGGGGAGGCGGCCGCATGTTGCCGGCAGGCAAATACCGTATTCGGAAAAGAAAAAAGGCCACAGCACCGGCTGTGACCTTCATTTCTTTCTGGTGCCCAGGGACGGAATCGAACCGCCGACACGAGGATTTTCAGTCCTCTGCTCTACCGACTGAGCTACCTGGGCATTGGGAAACACGTATATAGCGAACTTGCGCCGGCCTGTCAAGAGAAAATGACACCAGCCGCCTCGTTCCAGGTGGATGTAATTATGCTTGCCATTTCGCAGCAGTTCTGCTACTTAACTATGCAGTTCAATTATCGGAGATGAGCCGGATGCGTTCACTGTTTGCCAGCTTCAGCGATTTTTACTTTTGGTACGGCTTTTATTTTCGGCCGTCTGCCCGGGGTAGAGGTCTGCTGGCATAGAGGAAAGCATCACATCAGCCGCCAGATCGCAAACCATGGGCAGACCGACTCCGGTTTCCCCGTGGTTTTTTCGTTCCAGGATCCGTGAATGAAAAAGGCCGCCGGGAGTCACCGGGCGGCCTTTACCGTTTCAGCAAGTTAACATCCTCATCGATCCGAAAGGAGTATAGCCATGATCATCGTCATGCAACAGGGGGCCGGCAAGGAAGCGCTGGCCGAAGTGAAGAAACGCATCCGCGAGCTGGGCTACAAGCCGCACGTTATCCACGGCGAGACCCGCGACGTCATCGGCGCGGTGGGGGACGAGCGGGGCAAGGCAGTCCTCCAGTCTCTGGAGTCGATGCCCGGGGTGGAGAGCGTCGTCCCCATTCTCAAGCCATACAAACTGGCGAGCCGCGAGGTGAAGCCGGAACCGAGCATCTTCGAGATTGGCGGCGGGGTTTCCATCGGCGGGGAGCACCTGGTGGTGATGGCCGGACCCTGTTCGGTGGAAAGCGAAGAGCAGATCGTCGACACGGCGCGGGCAGTCAAGGCCGCCGGAGCCACCGTCCTGCGCGGCGGAGCCTTCAAGCCGCGCACCAGCCCCTATTCGTTCCAGGGGATGGAGGAGGATGGGCTCAAGCTGCTCGATCTGGCCCGGCAG
>DASPGW010000022.1 GCA_035620395.1 Desulfuromonadales bacterium
ATAGGTCCTCCTAGCATAACAGGTATTAGACGACTGCCGTGATTTTTGATATTGCGGCAGTCGATGGTATCCAACATCCTGACTGTCGCATATCACCGACCATCGGGGAACCCGGAAGGGGACGTTGGTAACTTATGTAACTTGTTGAGGCTCCTCGATAACCCTACCCTTTTCCCTTTTGTCGAATCGCCTTGATTACCACTACGTGAGTGCGGCCGGTCATTTTGCCCCGGGTACAGCCGCTATGAGTCACAAGTTACAAAAGTTACCTACGTCCCTGTCCCGTTCCTGCCATCGGTGAAAATCTATCTCTGGAGGGGGGTATTATGAAAGGGTTCTCAGACGATGTCAACGAGAGAAGCTGCGTAAATTCAGACTTTTGGCGATCCTACGAGAAAGTCGTCAAAGAATCGGGCGTGCCCGAAAACCGACTCCGGTGGCACGTCAACGGGTCGCAACAATTTGCCCGTTTCCTGCCGGACCTGCACCTTGCCGATCAGCAGCAAAGCCATGTAACCGTTTTTCTGGCCACCCTCCAAAACAACCCTGCACTCCAACCCTGACAGATAGACCAAGACAGGGAAGCCCTTCGCCTGCTCTATCAGAGCCATCTTCGTACACCATGAGCGCTGGACGGGGCGGCATGGCCCGCATTGCGTCACGCCTTCGCCACCCACCTTATCGAAGCCGGCTACGACATCCGCACCCCGCAGGAACTGCTCGGCCACTCCGACGTCTCGACGACGATGATCTACACCCACGTCCTGAACAAGCCTGGGCTGGCGGTCCAGAGCCCGGTCGACCGGAGTTGATCCGCCAAAAAACGCAAAGGCCGCCCGCATCGTCATCGTGACGGCGGGCGGCCTTTGTCCTGGAACTCGGCTGTCTGTTCTCTCCCCCATCGGGAGAGGTCTGCTAATTTTCAGCGCGCACCTTCTTCAGGTTGGCCAGCTGAATCTCGGCCGTCTGCAGCGCCTTCCGGGAAGGCTGGTGCTGGGGGGCAAAGACGTGGATCAGCTTCCAGGTCCTGATCGCCTGGTCGAGATCTCCGTTGCGGTAGGCCGCAAGGCCACGCTCCAGCAACTGATCGGCACAGGTCCCGATCCCTGCCGCAATCCCGGCGGGGTTCATCCCGGCCTTTGCGGCTACTGCCGGCGTCGCCGGGTAGCCGTCCAGGGCGGCACGGTAGAGGGGGCCGGCCTTCTCCGGCAAATCCTTTTCCAGGTAGCCTTCCGCCTGTTTCAGCAGACCCTTGAGCGCCAGCCCGTATTCCTCGGCAAGCTCCGATTTGGAAAAGCCGCTCGACATTACCAGCGCCAGGGCCGCCGGATGGTTGCCCGCGGCCAGGTGCTGCCGGATCTTCTGCCGCACCGCCTCGGGCTCTTCTGCGGGCTTGCGGTCTCCCAGGCTGGCTGGATGATGCGGCGGTGCCGGCGGATGGCAGGCGCTCACCAGGGACAGGACCGCCAGAATCGACACGACGGGACGCAGGCGCGCTCTCATAGGGTGGCGACTCCTAAAAGGGAAAATTCCGGGTCATCGTCTTCGTGCAGAGCTTCGATGAACAGATCCGTCAGGTGCGGAGCGAACTGGGTGCCGCGAAAGGCCAGGATCTCCCCGACCGCCTCGTCCCGGGAGCGGCCCGGACGGTACGGACGGGAAGTGGTCATCGCATCGTAGGCGTCGGCGATGGCGACGATCTGGGCGAACAGCGGGATCTCCTCCCCCTTCAGGCCGGCGGGATAGCCGGAGCCGTCGTAGCGTTCATGGTGATGCCGCACCACCGGCACATACTTATGCAAGGAATCGGCCAGGCCGAGGATTTCCGCTCCCTGATCCGGGTGCAGCCCGATGAGACGGATTTCGTCGGCCTGCAGAGGGGCGGGCTTGTTCAGGATATGGTCGGGAACCCGGATCTTGCCGATATCGTGGAGGAAGCAGGCCATCTCCAGCTCCTTCAGCACCCCCGCGCCCAGCCCGAGCCGGCGGCCGACGCGCAACGACAGCGTCGCCACCCGCGCCGAGTGTCCCAGCGTGTAGTTGTCCCGGGCATCGAGCGCCGCCGCCAGGATGCGTACGGTCGACAGGTAGGATTCCTCCAGTTCGCGGGCGGAGCCTTCCAGGCTTTCCCGTTGCGCCCGGATGGTCGTGGCCATGGCATTGAAGCTGGCGGTCAGTTCGCCCAGCTCGTCATGGGAAGAGACTTCCACCTCCACGCCGTAGTCGCCGGAGCGGATGCGCGACACCCCGGCCGCAAGACGTTTGATCGGGGTGGTGAACAGGGTCGCCAGCAGCAGGGTTCCCGCCAGACCGACGACCATGGCGAGCAGGGAAACCAGGATGATTTTGCCTCTGGCCGAGCGTTTCGCGGCATTATAGGCGGCGGGATCGATCCCGACCACCACCTCTCCCAGCCGGCTGCCGGCAAAGATGATGGGAGTGCTGAATTCGAAGCAGGAGAGGCCGTCCCGACGGACCTTGCGGACGGCGACATCCGGTTCAATCGCCACCTCGGAGCCGGCCAGCCGCTCGAAGCGACCGCCCACGGAGCCGATTCGGCTATGGGCGAGAAGGGTATCCTGGGTGTCGAGAATCGCCAGGTAGACGACCCCCTCCTGCGATTCACTGATCTTGGCGGCCAGGTTGTCGAGGGCCAGACGGTCTCCGGAGAGGATGCTGTAGCCGGCCGGGGTAGCGGCGCTGATCGCGAGGGAGCGTCCGCGCTGCACCAGGGACTGCAGCAGGGATTCGTCGAGGACGTGGGTGACGACGAGGGAAGAGCCGGTGGTGATCAGGGCGATGAGGGCCAGGGTGACCAGGGCCAACTTGCAGCGAATGCCCCCCCGCCTCTGCAGCCAGCGAGTGAACGCCGCAGCCGGCTGCTCGCGCCGGGTCGGCTCGCCGCCCGCAAGCGGCTGCTGCCCTTTGCTGTGAAGGAATTTTTGCATAGTCAGTAAAGTCAGCAGACTGGAGCCGAAACCGGCGCCAGGCGCCATTCCTGCCTTCGCATTGCATTCGGGGAGTCGAGGGCGACAATCGTGCTGTAACATGCCATATCAGCATGAATTTTTCCAGAGAGTAATCTCGCGGCGGGCGCCATTTTCGTCTTGAAAATGGTTTAAAGGTCGGTATTACTCGGCTTTTCGGAAAAAAATTCCACCTGGCACTGATTCGCAGCCAGGCATAGCGGCGGACGGAAATCCGGGCGGAAGCGCCTTTCAGGATTTTGATGCGAGCAAGCGTCTCCCGGCGAGCGGAGAATTTTCCTTTCCAACGCCGTGCATGGGAAAATTTCCTAAGAAAGGCGGACAATCACCCCACTGACGAAACGCGGGTCGAGATCTTCCGCGCTGACCGAGCACAGCTCCTGCTCCCAGAGGTCGAGGCACCAGTCGCCGAAGGCCGCGGCGCCGGGCTCGAGGGAGTCGAGCCAGTGGCCGGTCTCGCGGCGCAGCTCGGGATCGAGCTTTCCCGCACGGCAGATGCGGGCGTGCAGTGCGGGGAGCTCCTCCTGCGGCACCGGCCGCGGCACGAAAGCGCGGCCGAGGATGCGGTTGGCCAGGGCGGTGAGGAGAAAATCGGAGAGGGTGAGGTCGGCCGGATCGGCGGGGGCGCAGCCGGCCAGATCGAGTTCGCCGGGAGTTGGGAGGTCGAAGGGAAACCGCTCCTCGAAGAGCCGGCGCTGTCCCGCCAGCCGCTCGAGCCAGGTCATGGCCAGGGCGATGTCGTGAACATTGGCGAAGGGGCGCTCGCCGGCCCGCTCCGCGGCATCTATCCCTTCGTAGAAGCGCGGCCGGCGCTGCTGCAGGGCATCGAGGAAGGCGCGCAGGGGGCCATCCAGGTAGGGACCGATACGGCCGGCGGCGAGCTTCTTCGCCCGCCGCTGCAGCTGCAGCGTCAGGCTGAAGCCGAGGCGAAAGAGGTGCTCGAGGTAGCAGTCCTCGAACAGCGCCGAGGCCGTTCCGAGGTCACCGCCGGAGAGGTGTTCGAGGGCCAGATTCAGGTAGCGGTAGACTTCTTCGGTCGTTTCCCGCACCTGGCTGCTTTCGCCGACGTCGACCCGCTCGGCGCTCATCACCTTGTTGATCAGAAAGGTCAGCTCCCAGCAGGCGTCGTGATCGAGGCCGCCGGCCAGGATCTCGGCCAGCAGGTCCTTCGGCCGGGCGGCTGCCAGGGCGAAAGCGGGGGCTTCCACCCCGACCTCGCCGGGCTGCAGGGGCAGCTTGCGCTGCTGCGCCGGGTCGAAGGTGTCCGGGTCGAGCCAGGCGTAGACGCCGAGGGCCTCGAAGGGGTCGGGGAAGCCGTGGTCGAGCAGACGGTCGCGACGGGCGCCGTAGACTTCCTCCTCGAGGGTGACCTCGGGCTCCCAGCGCACCGCCTCCATCAGCTGCAGGTAAAAGTCGCGCTCGCGGCGGAAAATGAGGTCGAGAAAGGTGCCGACGATCTTGGCGCTTTCAGCATCCCGATAATCGACGTCGTAGACTCCTTCGAGACGCCGCTCGCCGGCAAGGTCCTCGTCGAGCATGTCACCGGGGGCGGCGGTGATGGTAATGAATTTCTTGATGGTCAGCACGAGCAGCCCGAAATCGATCCCGACGGCCATCTTCAGGCCTGCCTCCTCGCCGGCCTCGACCAGTTGGGTCAGCCAGAAAAGTGCCTTGTCGCCGTCG
>DASPGW010000023.1 GCA_035620395.1 Desulfuromonadales bacterium
GAGCTTGTCGGCCCCCTCGCCAACGGGGAGGTGGCCGTCAACGGGCTGATGAGTGATGTCGTGGGGCGGCGTGAACTGCAGCCGGTCCTTGCCGCCGCGCCAGACCATCAGGTGGCGGTAGGAGACGCCGGGGTAAAAATGGAACTCGTCGCCGCCGATCTCCTCCTGCAGGGCGGCAATCAGCTCACGCGCCTCGGGAGTGGAAATGTGGCCGGCAGAGAAGTCCCCCATGTAGAGCTTGCCGTAATGGGCGACCAGGTGCACCAGGTTGAGCCGGAAGGCGACATCCTCCGGGCCGAGCTCGACGCCCATGCTGGCGGCCTCGAGCGGCGAGCGGCCGCTGTAGCAGCTGGCGGGGTCGTAGCCGAAAACCGACAGGTTGGCGACATCGCTGCCGGGATGGAATCCCTTGGGGACAGTCTCGACCAGGCCCAGCTGCCCGCCACGGGCCAGGGCATCCATGTTCGGCGTTCTGGCGTGCTCCAGGGGAGTCTTGCCGTCGAGTTCCGCCAGCGGCTCATCGGCCATGCCGTCGCCGAGCAGTACAATGTATTTCATTCGATCCTCGTTGCCAAAATTTCACACATAAGGTCCCCCCTTTGTAAAGGGGGGCAGGAGGGATTTGGCAGTTGCGGCCTGCAAGTAAAATCCCCCTGAATCCCCCTTTTTCAAAGGGGGACTCGCAAGCAGCCTATTGTCACCCCCGCGGATGAAACTGCTCATGAATTTTGCGCAGCCGCTCCCGGGTGACATGGGTGTAGATCTGCGTCGTGGAGATGTCCGCATGTCCCAGCATCGTCTGGACCGCCCGCAGGTCGGCCCCGTTTTCCAGCAGATGCGTAGCAAAGGAATGACGCAAGGTATGCGGGGTGATGTTCTTGCTGATCCCGGCCTCCCGGGCGCGGCGCTTTATAATCTTCCAGAACCCCTGGCGTGTCAACCCCCTGCCGGCACGATTGAGGAAGAGATGCAGGCTGGCCGGCTCCCGCTCGAGAAGAGGACGGCCTTCGAGGAGATAGCGGCGCAGCTCGAAGATGGCCGTCTCCCCCATCGGGACGATGCGTCTCTTGCTCCCCTTGCCGAACGCAAACAGGTAGCCGACCCCCAGCTGCAAATCCTCCAGCTTCAGCCCGACCAGTTCCGAAACCCGCAGACCGGTGGCGTAAAGAAGTTCGAGCATGGCACGGTCGCGACAGGCGAAGGCCTTGTCACCAACGGGAGCGGCGAGCAGACGCTCCACCTCGGCCGGACTCAGCGTGTGGGGGAGAGCCTGCAGGCTGCGCGGGGCTTCGACCCGCGAGGTGGGATTGACGGTGGTAATTTTTTCCGCCAGCAGGAACTTGTGGAACATGCGCAGCGATACGAGCGCCCGGGCCCGGCTGCGCGCCGACAGGCCCGACTCCTTGAGTCGGGCCAGAAAACGCAAAACCTGCGGCGGGGCAACCCCGTCCGGATGGTCGACACCTTCTTTTTCGAGAAAGTCGAGATAGCGGGCGAGGTCCCGCCCGTAGGCGTCGAGCGTGTTGGCCGAGAGCCCCCGCTCCACCAGCAGGAAGTTGAGAAAATGGTCGAGGTATTGGTTCATAACTTCAAAAAAGTTTTAGTTTTTCAATCGGCTTCCAGGCTTTCGAGCAGGCGACTGCGGATCTCGACGAGCTTCTCCACATGGGTGATCTTCTGGCCGAAGATATCCTGGACATAGAAGGTGTCAGCAGCCTGGTCGACCTTGGTGGAGATCTTCGAAACCCCGATGTAGAGGCCCAGTTCCTTGAGCGTCTTGGTGATCTGATAAAGCAGGCCGACCTTGTCGTGGGCATAGATATCGATAACGGTGTATTCGTCGGAGACCTCATTGTCGATCTCCACACGATTCGGCGAACGCGGCATCGGCCGGCCGGTGAGCAGACTTGGCCGATGCCGTTTCTTCACCAGGTCGTCCACCCTTGCCCGCCCTTCGATGACCGAGACGAGGTCGTCTTCCACCCTTTGCCACTTTTCCGGGTTGGTGATCAACTCGCCGGAAGGGCTGCGCACCTGCAGCGTGTCAAGGGCGACGCCGTTGCCCTGGGTGAAGATCTGGGCGCCCAGGATGTTGATGCCGTTGGCGGCCATCACCCCGGTAATCTTCGAGAAGAGGCCCGGGATATCGAGAGTCGAGATGGTCAGCTGACTGTAATGCCCCTGGGGCTCATGCTCGATTTTCATCACCAGGGTCTTCTCGCCGCGACTGAGCAGAACCCGGACGTGCTCAACGATTTCCGCCGAACGATGAGAGAGCAGGTAACGGGTTCCCATGGTCTTGAGAACCTCCTTGACCGTACGCTCGCCGAACTCTTCCTCCAGCAGCTCGACCACCTTGCGCTTGCGGTTGCGCACCTTTTCCGACCGCCGCTCGAGCCTGAAATCGCCCCGTTCGAGGACCTCGTAGGTCTTTTCGTAAAGCTCCTGCAGCAGCAGCCCTTTCCATTCGGACCAGACGTCGGGACCTACCGCCCTGACGTCGGCGAAGGTCAGCAGGTAGAGCATCTTGAGATTTTCACTCATCCCCATGCTGCGGGCGAACTGGACGATCAGCTTGTCGTCATGCAGGTCGCGGCGCTGGGAGATGTGCGTCATCAGCAGGTGGCTGCGGACCAGGAATTCGAGGCGCTGGCTGTCCTCCTTGCCCAGTCCCAGACGGCGGGCGATGGTCGGAATCATGTCCCCGCCCTTGTTGCAGTGGTCCTTCCCTCCCCCCTTGCCGATGTCGTGGAAGAGCACCGCCAGCAGCATGAGGTCTCGTTTTTCGATATCGTTGGCGACCTTGGTCAGCAGCGGCTTCATATCCCGGTAGTCGCCGCGCCAGAGCTTGACGATCTCCTCGACGGCGAAGAGGGAGTGGATGTCGACGGTGTAGATGTGATAGGCGTCGTGCTGCACCTTGCAGTAGATGTGACCGAACTCGGGGATGAAGTGGTTGAGAAACTGCAGATGGTGCATGTCGCGCAGGGTTTCAGCCACCCGCAGGGGATTGCGCAGGATTTCGAGGAACCCCTCGGCCATGGTCTTCTGGCGTCGGACCCGGTCGTTGATGCGATGCAGATTGTCGCGGATCAGTCCCTTGAGCGGCACGCTCAGCCGAACGCCGTGTCGCTGGGCGAGCAGAAACGCCGTCATCATCTTCGCCGGATCCTTCTCGAAGATGTCCGGCCGGGTGGGCCGCAACTCGCCGCGCAGGGCATAAAATCCGTCATCGAGGGAGCGGCGGGTGAGATAACCGAGAATCCTGAAACTCGACTCGTCCTGCTGGGTCGCCTTGGCGACCAGGCTGGAGGCCAGATGTTCGACGCGGGTGGCGTGGGAATAATAGTCCTGCATGAACTGCTCGACCGCCGGCGCCGTCCGGTTGTCGGCGTATCCGAGGAAACGGGCAATCTTCTCCTGCTGGTCGAAATGCAACTGCTCGTTCTTGCGCCCCGAGATGTAGTGCAGTTCATTGCGGATGCGCCAGAGGAAATCGAAGGCTTCCTCGAACTGTTCCGCTTCCCGTTCGGTCAACACCGCCTTGATCACCAGATCCCGGAGGGTGCGGGACTTGAACTTTACCCGGGCCACCCAGATGGCGGTATGCAAGTCGCGCAGACCCCCTTCGCCCTCCTTGAGATTCGGTTCGAGCAGAAAGACCGACGAGCCGTACTTCTGCAGACGGCGGGTGTTCTCTTCCAGTTTCTCGCGGATGAACGCCTGGGTATTTTTGTTCAGCACCGGATCGAGCACGGAGGTCTCGTACTCCCGGTAAAGGGTCTCGTCGCCGACCAGAAAACGCGAATCGAGCAGAGCGGTCCGGGCCGTGATGTCCCGCTCGGCCATCTCCAGACAATCCTTGGCCGTTCGCACGCTGTAGCCGACATCCAGACCGAGGTCCCACAGCAGGTAGAGCATTCGTTCGGAGATCTGTTCAGCAAGTTTTTTGGTCTTGCCGCTGTAGTAGAACATGACGTCGACATCCGAGCGGGGATTGAGTTCGCCACGCCCATAACCCCCGATGGCAATCAGGGCGCAGGAACCGGCCGCCTGCTCGGGGAGATCGGCCGAGACGCTGCGGTACAGGTTGCGGATCAGGGTATCGGTCAACGAGGTCAGGCTGCCGACGGTAATCCGCCCGGCGACGCCGGCGGCGTGCTGCTCCCGGATCCGCGCCTGGTGGTGCTCGAGAAATCTTCGGGAGGCTTCCAGCAGCATGACGCGCCGGTGCTCGTAGGGGATACCCGAGTCGGTGAGCAGTTCGCGGGAGAAAAAAGATTCGACCTTTTCCGAAATCGGCATGTTCATCTGGCAGCAATCATTTTGAGAGCGGTGGCGTAATTACGCACGCCCTGGGTAATGGCGGCGGCGGTTCGTTCATGATATTGCTGATCGGTCAGCAGGGCCTCTTCGCGTTTATGGCTGATGAAGGCGGTCTCGACCAGAACCGAAGGCATGGTCGCGCCGAGCAGGACGTAAAACGGCCCCTGCTTGACGCCGAGATCCCGGGTGTCCGAATAGTGGCGGCTGAGGCGCTCGATCAGGGATTTTTGTATCTCGGCCGCCAGGCGGCTCGATTCGTTGATCTTCGAGTTGGCCATCAGATCGAAGAGGATCAGCTCCAGATCGCTCACCTGCTTCAGGGAGGTGCCGTTTTCCCGGGCGACGACGGCGGCGGCCTTGTCGTTCTTCGCGAAGTTCAGGTAGTAGGTTTCCGTCCCGTAGGCACTGTGATTGGTACTGGCATTGGCATGGATGGAGATGAACAGATCGGCACCCACCTTGTTGGCAATCGCCGTGCGCTCCTCGAGAGGCAGGAAAACGTCACTGTTGCGGGTCAGGACAACTTCACAGCCAAGATCCTCTTCGAGGTGCCTGGCCAGTGTCCTGGCCACGGCGAGGGTGACATCCTTCTCCTGAATTCCGCTCGGGCCGATGGCTCCCGGATCCTTGCCGCCATGCCCGGCATCAACGACGATGCGGCGCAACCCGTTTTGCGCCGCTTTCGGTGGAATATTCACCTTGAGCGGACGGTCCTCCGGAACCTTTTCCAGAATACGGGCAATGCTGTCTTTCGTCCCGGCCGGGGGAGATCGCAATTCCGGTGTGGCGGCACTGAGTTCCGCCTGCCGGTTGCCGGCAATGTCGATGACGATGCGGAAGGGGTCAGCCAGCGGCAATACCTTGTAGTCCTTGAAACTGTTCAGGTCGAGCACCACCCGGACCGTTTTTGCATCATGACGGCCGGCCCGTATCCGGCGCAGCAGCCCGTCGCCGACCTCGGTCGTTTCGGGGACCGAAGCCGCCAGGGTGGCGGCGATATCGACATAGAGGCGGGGGTTGACGCCGCTGCGTTCGTTGCCTGGCAGAAAGTTGACGGTGTATGCGGCCGTGCCGTTCAGGCCCAGGACGACCCGCGTATAACCGGGGTTGGACCAGAAGCGGAGGCCGGTCACCTCCACTCCGGCGGCCACCGCCGCAGCCGGCAAGATGGAAACCAGCAGGAGGAGAGGAATCAACAGTCTAAAAAGCCGGGAAAAATGCATCGTTCAGGCCATTTTCTTCAACTGGTCAAGCAGGTTGAGTGCTTCCAGCGGGGTCACGACGGAAACATCGATCGCCTCCAGCCTCTCCCGCAGCCGGTCACCGGCCGGCGCGAAGAGGGAAAGCTGCGGAGCGGGCACCGGCTGGGCCGCCTGTCGGCTGCGCGCCAGGCGCGGCGCCCCCTCTTCGAGTTCCCCCGACTCCAGGTTGCGCAGGACCTCGCGGGCCCGCTCGATCACCGCCCGCGGCAGCCCGGCCAGACGCGCCACCTGGATGCCGTAGGAGTGGCTGGCGCCGCCTTTGACGATCTTGCGCAGGAAGATGATCTGCTCGTTCCACTCCTTGACGGCGATGTTGTAGTTCTTGACCCGCTCGCGGGTCAGCGCCAGTTCCGTCAACTCGTGGTAGTGGGTGGCGAAGAGGGTCTTGGCGGCCACCTCGGCACGGTCGTGCAGGTACTCCGCCACCGACCAGGCGATGCTGACGCCGTCAAAGGTGGAGGTCCCGCGGCCGATCTCGTCGAGGACGATCAGGCTGCGGGGAGTGGCATGATTGAGGATGTTGGCCGTCTCCGTCATCTCGACCATGAAGGTTGACTGCCCGCGCGCCAGGTTGTCGCTGGCGCCGACCCGGGTGAACAGTCGGTCAATCACCCCGATCCTGGCTCGTTCCGCCGGAACGAATGCCCCGATCTGTGCCAGCAGCACGCACACCCCGATTTGCCGGAGGATGGTGCTCTTGCCGGCCATGTTGGGGCCGGTCACCAACAGCACCCGCACCGCCTCGTCGAACCGCACGTCATTGGGGACGAACTTCTCGCGGGCCATCATTCGCTCAATCACCGGGTGGCGCGAACCC
>DASPGW010000024.1 GCA_035620395.1 Desulfuromonadales bacterium
GACCTCGATCCGCAGTTCGGTCTCATCCCGCTGCTGGCGCGCCACAGCGAGCGAGCTCTCGAAGATGGCGATCTGTTTTTTGGCCAGCACGAAGTTCCAGTAGGCGGACTCCGCCTCAGCCAGCAGAGCCTCCGTGAAGGCGCGCAACTCGTAGTGGCTGGCAACGGTGCCGAATTCGGCCTGGCGCACGGCGGCCAGGTTCACCGCCGCTCCGAACCCCTGCAAAAGTGCCTGATTCACGGTGAGCCCCACCCTTGCGACCTGCTGCTCGGGCGCGCGGTTGGAAATGCTGCGCGACTGCTCGACCGTCCCCTCGATGGTGGTCCCCATAGGCAAAAATTTTCGGATGCCGGCGATGGCGGTGGCCTCATTCCCCTCCACAGCGAACTGGGTGCCGGTGGCACGGGCGGTCTCGGTGGCCTGCTCCTTGCCGTATTCGAGCTCGGCGAAAACCTCGGGGTCGAAGGCCCCGCGTTCGATCTGCTCGAAAGTCCCGACGATAACCGGGGTGAGCCGGCGCACCTGGAGGTCGCGGTTGTTCTGCAGGACGAGCAAGGCAACCTCCTCGACGGAGAGTTCAAGTACCTCGCCTTGCTGAATGCCGGTTGAATCGGGCTGGGCCAGCCCGCTGGCTGCTCCGAGCAGCAGCAGAACCAGAGGCGGGAGCAGAAGTCGGGTCAGGCCGATCGCATTCACGGGCGGTTTCCTTTCGCTTCGGGATGGAACAGGGACTAGACCGCCGGCACCAGCACCAAGGTGATCAGGGTCGAGCCGGTGAGACCGCCGACCACCGCCCGCGCCAGCGGCGCCTGGGCGTCTGCCCCCTCGCCGATGCCCAGCGCCAGCGGCAGCAGCGCCAGGATGGTGGTCAGTGAAGTCATCAGGATCGGCCGCAGCCGCCTTCTTCCCGCCTCGGCCACCGCCTCGTGCACGCCCATGCCGGTGCGGCGGAGCTGCCCGGCCTGGTCGACCAGCAGGATGGCGTTGTTGACCACGATCCCCCCCAGCATGATGCAGCCGATGTAGGACTGCAGGTTGAGAGTAGTGCCGGTGAGAAACAGGATGAGCAGCACCCCCACCGCCGCCACCGGCACGGACACCATCACCACCAGCGGATCGCGCAGCGACTCGTACTGGCAGGCCAGCACCATGTAGACCAGCAGCAGCGCCAGCAGCAGGGAGACGATCAGGTCATCGAAAGCCTTCTGCTGCTCCTCGAAATTGCCGGCAATGGTCAGGTCATAGCCCACCGGCCGGGGGATGAGCTCCAGCCGGCTCTGGATATCCGCCGCCACCGAACCGAGGTCGCGCCCGGCGACGTTGGCCAGCACCGTCACCAGCCGCTGCTGGTCCTTGCGATCGATCAGGATCGGCCCCCGGCTCGACTCGGTGTCGACCAGATTGCGCAGACTCACCTGCTCCCCGTCGCCGGTGGCCAGGGTCAGGTCGAGGATTTCGTCCAGGGAACGCTTTTCCGCCTCCTGGAGCTGCACGAAGATTCGGTAGGAGTTCCCTTCGGAGCGAAATTCGCCGGCCTGGGAGCCAGCCACGGCGGTCTCCAGCACCTGCGTCACATCCCGCACGCTCAGGCCCAGATCGGCCACCTTGTCCCGGTTCACCCGGATCTCCTGCTGGGGAATGCCGGCCTTCTTGCTGATCTCGAAGTCCGTCACCCCTGGCACGTCGGCAATGGCCCGTTCCACCCGGGCCGCCAGCGCATCCAGGGTAGCGAGGTCAAACCCGCGGACCTCCACCGTCACCCCCTGATCCCCGCCCAGCAGTCGCTCCAGCAGAAACTGCCCCTGTGGCGCCCGGGTGCGCACGATCATGCCGGGCACCTGTCCCGCCAGGGAGCGGCGCAGATCCGCAGCAATCTCGGTGTTGGAACGCTGCCGCTGGGCGGCAGGGGTGAGGGAGATGCGCAGCTCGCCCCGGGAGGCATCATTGGGATTGAAGCCCGAGGCCCCCACGCTGGCGACGGCGGAGACCATCTCCGGCACGGCGGGATAGACCAGTTGCTCCAGACGCCGGGTCTGCTGGTCGATCAGGTCCAGCCGGGTGCCGATCTCCATCTCGCCGGTCACCCGCACCTCGCCCTCGTCGCTGGGCGGGAGGAATTCGGTGCCGATCAGCGGCAGCAGCAGCAGGCTGGCGCCGAGCAGGGCGCCCGCGGCAAGGACGGTCTGCCACGGATGGCGCAGCACCCGGCGCAGCAGATCGCGGTAACCGCTGTCGAATCGGCGGAAGGCGGCCTCCGCCCGGGCGGCGAGGGCTGGGAACCGCCCCGTACCGGCCGTCTGCGGAGGCAGCAGCCGGGAGGCGAGCATCGGCACCAGGCTAAGGGCCACCAGCAGCGAGCAGGCCAGGGAGAAGATGATGACGTAGGCCAGTTCCTGGAAGAGGATGCCGGCCACGCCCCGCACAAAGACCATCGGCAGGAAGATGACGAGGGTGGTGAGGGTGCTGGCGATGATGGCGGGGCCGACCTCCGATGTCCCCGCCACCGCCGCCGGGGTGGGTGCCTCCCCCTCCTCGTCGCGGCGGCGGAAGATGTTCTCCAGCACCACCACCGAGCTGTCGACCATCATCCCCACCCCCAGCGCCAGGCCGCCCAGGGTCATCAGGTTGAGGGTGAAGCCGCCGAAATAGATGAGGGCGAAGGTGGCGATGAGGGAGATGGGGATGGCCAGGGAGATGACCAGGGTGCTGCGGAGGTTGCGCAGGAAGAACAGCAGGACGAAGATCGCCAGCGCGCCGCCGTAGAGCACCGACTGGGCGACGTTGGCGATGGAGCGCTCGATGAAGTTGCCCTGGTTGATCACCGGCACGATGCGCACCTGGGGATAGGCGCGGTTGGCCGCTTCGATCTCGGCCAGCACCCGCCGCGAAACCTCGACGGTGTTGGCGCCGGACTCCTTGCGGATGGCCACCCGCAGGCCGCGCTCGCCGTTGACCCGCACCAGGCGCCGCATCTTCTCGTAGGTGTCTCGCACCTCGGCCACCTGGCCCAGGGTCACCGCGGCCCCGCCCTGCCGGAAGATGACCGTATTGCGGATCTGGTCCAGGTGGGCGAATTCGGCCGGGGCGCGCAGCGTGACCTCGTAGCGCCCCTGCTCGATCCGTCCCGCCGGCAGGTCCAGGTTGGCGTCGCGGATCGCCTGCAGCACCCGGTCGAGGGGGAGGCCGAGGGCTTTCAGCCGGTCGGGGTCGAGTTCCACCCGCACCTCCCGCCGGAACTCGCCGAACAGGTCGACCTGCGCCACTCCCGGCAGCCGGGCGAAGCGGTAGCGGATCTGATCCTCGATGAGCTGGGTGAGCTCCACCGGGTCGAGGTTGCTGGAGATGCCCAGCAGCACCACCGGGAAGCTGGACACGTCGAACTTGCTGACCCGCGGCCGGACGATGTCCTCCGGGAGCTCGTTGATCTCGTCCTCGAGCTTGGCCTGCACGTCCAGGGCGGCGGTGTTGATGTCGGTGCCCCAGGCGAAGGTGACGCGGATGGTGCTGCTGCCCTCGGACGACTGGGAGGTCAGGTCCTCCACCCCGGGGACAGTACCGACGATCTCCTCGATGATCTGGGTGACCAGCCGCTCCATCACCACCGGGCTCGCCCCCTCGTACTCGGTACGGATGGTCAGGGTGGGCAGTTCGATGTCGGGGAGCAGGTCGATCTGCAGCCGGTTTAAGGAAACGGCCCCCAGCACGATCACGATGAGGGTGACCATGGTGGTGAAAACCGGCCGGCGGACGCTGAATTGGGGCAGCTTCATGGCCGCCCCGGGGCCTGCGGCCCGGCGGCTCCGGTCTGACCGTCAGGGATGATGATGGTCGAGCCGTCGTCAACCAGTTGCTGACCGAGGGTCACCACCCGGCCCGCGAGGCCCTCGCCGAGCACCTGCACCCGGCTGCCGTCGCGGATGCCGACCCGCACCTCCCGCCAGGCGACGCTGCGGCCGTCGGCGCTGACGACGAACAGCCCGGTGCGGTCGTTGCGGGTGGCCAGAGCGGCTTCCGGCACGATGACGGCATCGGCCACATGCGCGAGCACCACCGTGGCGCGGATGAACATCCCCGGCTTCAGGCGGTGGCCCGGGTTGTCGACGGTGAGTTCCACCCGCGCCTGGCGCGTCGCCTCCCGGAACACCGGCGCGATCCGCGCGATCCGGCCGCCGAACGCCTCGCCTGGATAGGCGTCGGTGGCAAGGGACACCTCCTGCCCCGGCTGCAGCCGGCCGTAATCCTTCTCGGCGACGAAAATGACACCGGTGAGCGGATCAAGCTCCACGATGCGCAACAGCGGCGCGTTGGCTGCCACGGTCTGTCCCTCGTCAGCAAAGCGTTCTGCCACTACCCGCCGCTCGTCGCCGCCGCTCCAGTCGGCAGTGATGCGGGTGTAGCCCAACCGAATGCGCGCTGTTTCCAGCGCCGCCTCGGCCCGCGTCACCCCGGCCCTGGCGACCTCGAGCTGGGCCGCCCGGGCCAGCTGGTTCGCCCGGGCCGTATCCAGGTTCGCCTCGGAGGCCACTCCCCGATCACGCAGCCTGGTCACCCGCTCCAGCTCCCGGCCGGCGATCTCCAGCGCGCTTTCGGCCTCCGCCAGGTTGGCCTCGGCGACGGCAAGCTCGGCCTTAGCCTGAGCCACGGCCTGGACGTATTCGTCGTTATCCAGTTCCGCCACCAACTGTCCGCGGGAGACGATATCGGACAGATTCACCGCCAGCCGCTCCACCCGCCCGCTCACCTTCGGCGCGACGTCGAACTGGGCCGGCGCCTCCAGCGCCCCGCTGAAGATGCGCCGCAGCTCCATGGGGCCGCGCTCGATGGGGGCCACCTCCACGGGGGCGGCCTGGGGAGAGGCGTTCCGAGCGGGCAAACCCGTCCTGCTCTGTTGCGGTCCCAGAAATAGCCAGGCGGAAATCACCGCTCCGACCAGTACCACCATCAGCGCGGATTTTTTCGCCACCGTATAATTCATGGAAATCCCTCTATGTTCTCCAGGGGAAGTTTCGGCACCAAGTTATTCCGACGGTATCGGGGGGCAGCCTCTGGAGGAAAATGTTACTACCGGCAGCTCGGAATCGGCCAGTCGCAGATTTCTTATTGTATGCCGAAAAAGTGGGGTAAAAAAAGGAAATACTGTGAAAATAGAAGGGGGATTGCTGACTGGCGAGCCGGCAGACGGGTCTTCTCCTGTTGTGCCTGTCTCTCTTTTTTGGCCGGTCAGCGCCGCAGGGCGCGGACCAGCCGCGATGATTTTACCGGCGCCGTCCGCAGCCGGCGTTTTTTCTTTGTCCCCTTTGACCCGGATTCACCGTGCGACCGGAATTTCCCCCAAACCAGGCCGAGCAGGCAACTGCCAAGAAGCATTGCCGAAACCGCCACGATTTGCACCAGGAGCAGGTCCTGGTAGACCGGCAGCAGGTTCCGGAGCGGCTCCCTTCCTGCCAGGCCGTAATCCACCCTCAGGTAGTTGAGATGAACGGCGAAAAAGGTCCCCGCGGCCAGCAGGATGGCCAGGGAAAAGATACGCCACTTCCCGGCCCTGAGGCCGTGCAGCCCCCAGATGATCAGCCCGGAGGCGGCCACGGTCAGGCCGTACTGGAGCGCCTGCTGGAAAGAGAGAATTCCCTGCTCGGCAGCCCCGGCCCAAAGGAGGCCGAGGAGAAAAAGAAGGGGGCCGAGGAGCGGAGGTCTGGAATGTGCTTTTGCGGAAGTCATCTGGAGTCTCGCCAAGGGTAAAAAATGGATGTATGCAAGGGGGGACGCACCCCGCCGAACAAAGGAAATACTCCTTTGCGACCAGAAGTTCAAGGGGTATTTTCGTCTTCCGAAAAAACCGGCCGGCACCCCTGCTGGACGATCCGGCAGGAGGTGATAGAATAAGGAGCAGAAGAGGAAAAGACGAAGAAACAGCAGGTTGGCGAAAAATCAGCAGCAACGGAGAGGTTGTCATGATCAGACACGAAGAATTCGAAAACATTTGTAACGCGGTCAGAGCGGGCCAGGATAAGCACGTCAAGCACATCGTCACCCACCAGACCGGAAAGGTCGTCGGCTGCAGGCCGGGCGACGACTTCTTCGAGGTCGAAGTCCCCACCGGCGAACACAAGACCTGGTCGAAAGACAACGTCAGGGAAGAGGACTGAGCTGCCGCAACCGGACCTATTCTACGTCCACATTACGGATTCCCTCGGGTCGCCAGGCCGGGGCGATGACTCGCGACCGGCCGTCTTGGTCGAGAATGCTGCCGAAAGTCACGGAGGCGGTGCCGTAGCGGTCGTTGACCTGGTCCATCGCTTCGGCGACCAGCAGGCGTTTCTGTTCCTCCGGAAAGAGAGAGTACTGCGCCGCCTGGCTGCGGAGGCTGCTCAGGCGCACGCCCAGCAGGCGCACCGGCTGGGTCAGGGTGAGGCCATGGAGGATCGCCGTCGCCGCAGCGTAGATCTTGTCGCTGCGGTTGATATAGTCCCGGCGCGTCTCCTGGACGGAGAAGGTGCTGAAATCGGTGTAACGGACGGTCAGGGTGACGGTTCGCCCGGCGACCCCGTAGCGGCGGGCGCGGCGGCCGACCATCTCGGCGAGTTCCAGCAGGCGGCGGCGGATGTCGTCCGGATGGGAAAGGTCGCGGTCGAGGGTCATGCTGTGGCCGACCGATTTTATCTCGCCTTCCGTTTCGGCGGGGACGACCGGCGAGTCGTCGAGGCCGCGTCCCATCTGCTGCAGCCGCTCGCCGACGATGCCGAATTTGCGGGTCAGGATGGCGAGGGGAAAGCGACCCAGTTCGCCGCAGGTGCGAATGCCGAGCAGGGCGAGCTGGCGCTTTAGTTTCGGGCCGATGCCGCAGAGTTCGCCGGCCGGCACCGTTTCGAGCAGGGCGGGAATCTCGGCCGGGCGCAGGACGGTGAGGCCGTCCGGCTTCTTCATCTCCGAAGCGAGCTTGGCCAGCAGCTTGTTCGGTGCCACGCCGACCGAGCAGGTGAGGCCGAAGCGGTGGCGGATGCGTGCCTTGATCTGGTGGGCGATCCGCTCGGGCGGGCCGAAGAGGGTGAGGCAGCCGGTCAGGTCGAGGAAGGCCTCGTCGATGGAGAAGACCTCGACCAGCGGGGTGTAGTCGCGCAGGATGGCGACGATGCCGGCAGAGGTATGGGTGTAGCGGCGGTTGTTGCCGACCACCAGAACGATCCCGGGGCAGCGCTCCTTCGCCTCGCGGACGGTCATGCCGGTCCTTACTCCGCAGGCCCGCGCCTCGTAGGAGGCGGTGGTGATGATGGTGCGCGCCCCCGAGCCGATCACCGCCACCGGCTTTCCCCG
>DASPGW010000025.1 GCA_035620395.1 Desulfuromonadales bacterium
GGGGACGCTTGCAGATGATTCCGCATTCGGCGTTGCCGTTGCCGGACTGGCCGTCGGCGGGAACGTCTTCGTGACCGGCGAAACCTCGGGTGCTCTGGACGGCAACCTCAGCGCCGGCGACTTCGATCTCTTCCTGTCCAAGTTCGACCCGTTCGGCAACCTGCAGTAGAGGGGGAAACTTTTTACGGAGGTTCCGGCATGCGGGACATGGAAAAGATTCTGAGACAACAGGAACTGCAGGTTGCCCTGCGCCGGGCCATCATGACCGAAAAGGATGCGATGGATTATTACCACTACGCCGGCGAGAGAATGTTCAACGAACGGGCCCGGCTCACCTTCCACCTGCTGGCCAGAGAGGAACGGGAGCATGCCCGCTCCTTTTACGATGCTTACCGATGGGATGATCTGCCGCCCTTCGATGAGCTGATGGCAGCGCCGCCGGATTCCGGTTCGGAATGGTGGCAGGCATTGCATCAGACCATGCTCGGCGACTTCGATGAACCGCTCGCCCTGGCCTTGGCCATCGAACGGGAAACCGCCCTCGAAAAGGATCTGCGCTCGATTGCCGAAAAGGTTTCCGACCCCGATGTCCGGGAGGTTTTCCTGCTCAACGCCCGGTTGACTCACCACCATCTGGAGATGGTGGTGCAGGATTACCAGGCCCTGCAGGAAGGCGCCTCCTGATATAAAAAAAGAGGGGCGGCGCTCCTACCCGCTCGCCGCTCCACTTCTCCTGCCTTCCGCCTCTTCCGCCGCTCCGATCACCCGGATCCGCGGGAAAAGCCCGGCAGCCAGAGCCTGCGTTCGTTGCAGGCCGAGAGTCTGAAGGGTCCCCAGAACCTCCTCCGCGCCGCACACCAGCGCCGCCACGTCGATCCCCAGACAAAATGGGCCATACGGACGAAGCAACTCTTTCCCCTTCGCCAGCAGAATCAAGGCCCCCTGCTCGTTTCCCCGCTGGAGATGGTACAGTCCGACGCCGACCTGGAGAACGCCCTGGTAAAGCCGCCGCATCGCCCCCCTTTCCGCCAACCACAACTCTTCCAGCGTCTCGTGGCAGGCGAAGTACTCCCCGGCGTTGAACTGACGGATGCCGACGAGCAACTCCGCGGAGGGATGCCAGGAACAATCCAGCCGTCCTGCCGGTTCTTTTCCGACCATAAGTGACTCACCCGTTCGCAGTGCCCCCCTCCCCGGCAAGGTACACTACAACCCTCGCCCCTTCCCGGCTGCATCCATTTCCCCTTTTCGCACCGGTCTCTCAAGCGCACATCCGGTAATCACAAAACCGGCAGCGCCACTCGTTGAAGACGGTACTGTAGTAGATGGAGTTGCAGTCGGTAGCGAATCCGAGGCCCTCCAGGTCGAAACAACCCTTCACCCCGCATCGGGGACATCGGGCGCCCTCGCCATGCCGAATCGCTCGACCAATTGCCCACTCCAGCAGCACAACCTGTCGCTGCACCACGGTTTCATATTCCTTGCGGGTTTCATACATCTGCCGCTTCTCCTCTCTTTCTTTCATTATAGCCCAACCCGCCCGCTGGCAAGGGGGCAGGCGTACGTCGGCGCTCCCGCGGTCCGCATGCGCCTCAAAAAGAAAGCCGGCCCCCCCGGCACCCTGCCCGGTAGGCCGACTGATTTCAGGTACGTGCCATCCAGAGCTGCTCGTCTCACCGGGACCACCGCCCCGTGAAGATCACGCCGCACCCTTGGGTCAATGGAGGCCACTGATCAAGTCGGCCCGCCGCTCCCTGCCCCGATAGAGGCAGCCACCTGTCCCGCGAATGGCGTCGCGACCTACGACTACCCAGCCACTGCCACGCCTGAAGAACGTAACCTGATCGGATTCCAGCATCCTGTCCAGAACCTGAGAGGAGACTATTTCCTCGGTCCCGTTTTTTAGCATGACCGGAACCATCATCGCTTCCACCCCCTTTCCTCCTTCCTCTACTATTATTTTATCAGGGAGTTGCCTTCGTCGCATGGCTATCCGCAGCACCGAGGGCGGACGGCGCGACGGCCCCGGCATTTGACTGAGAAGGACCGGGGGAGGTATTCTATTATTAGAGAGTAATTAAAGTCCGGTAGGGGAAGAGTTGGAAAATACCTTCCCGATTTGCCGTGAGGAAAAGGAGACCGATATGAAGGACATAGAGAAAAGTGAAAAAGGCACACCGGAAAAAACAACTCACGTGAAGATCTGCAAGACGGATTTCGAGATTTCGGGCGCCATGAGAAAAGTAATGGCCCTCGGGGGTGGTGAGTACCTGTCGAAACACGAGGTGGGTGCCAAGATCACACCAGAACCGTTTGGCCCCTGATAATGAACTCCGGAATTGTCACCCTGATGGAATGGGGCGGCCCTAAAGACCGCCCCATATTTCCATCGGCACGTTGCGGGATCCAATCGCCAGGCGGGACGAGGGCATAAACCTCCTGCGCAGGCTATAATTGAAGGGCACAGAAACGGGAGGACTCCATGACGGAAAGACGGTCAACGCGTTGGTGGTTCGGCCTCATCATTCTGCTGCTGGTTTGGGGTTGCGCCTCGACCGGCGCCCGTACCGACCGCAGCCCAGAGCTCCTGGCGAAGAGCTATGCCGCCATGTCCGATGCAGAGCTGCAGACCTATTACTACCAGCTCAACGACCAGATCGCGAAAGTCGAGCGGTCGGCAACCGGCAGCAGGGGAGGTGCCGGGGGCGGCAGCTATCCCGCGCGGGCAGAGGTCAGCGGTAAGGTTTCGGGACAGACGGTGGCGGACCAACTGCGTGACCGGCGCAACGAAGTACGGACGGAGATGAGCAGGCGTGGACTTCGACCATAGCCTGCCGGGGTACCCCACACGTTTGTTCCTCTGCTCAGCCCGCTGCATTCCGTATACAATATTTCTATCGCGCCAACCTGAGATTGTGCTAATATCTCACCAGGGTATTTTCCGTTCCCCGGCACTGGCCTTTTGTCCTTTTCTACCACCCGGAAGCGAGGCTCTATGCGACCGAGAACGATCATCCTGGAGAGCGACAATCGTCTACGCGAGTTGTTGGCCGTCCTCCTGACAAGCCGCGGACATGAAGTCCATGCCTACGCCTATCCCGTCACCTGCCCTCTCTACCAGCACCCGGACGGCACCTGTCCGCAGGCAAACCCCTGCGCCGACCTTCTGATCACCGACATGCAGATGTCCGCCATGAGCGGACTCGATTTATTACAACTGCAGGCGGAGAAGGGCTGCAAGATGGCGGTGCGCCACAAGCTGCTTCTTGCCGCTGAGCTTTCAGAAGACCAGAAACGTCTGGCTGGAGACCTCGGCTGCGTCGTCGCCCACAAGCCGTTCGAAATCCCCGAACTGTTCGACCGGGTGGCCGAATGCGAGAGCCGCATCCGGGATGAACGGTGCCTGGGAAAGATCCAGTTGAACAGCTGATCCCGGCATCCTCGATAGCAGGAGGATATGAGCATGCGCCGGATCTTTTTGCTGCTTCTCTTTCTCGCCGTGCCGCTGAGCTCCGCTGCCGCGGAACGACCCGTCTACGGCCCCCACCTGCAAGGGTTCGCTTACCCCCACCCGACCGCTGACTTCGCCTTCGAATCGCAACGGCAGAACCTCCACATGACCTATATGGACGTGCGACCGGCCAAGCCGAACGGCCGCACGGTGGTGCTGCTGCACGGCAAGAACTTCTGTGGCGCGACCTGGGAAGGGACCATGAAGGCGCTGAGCGAGGCGGGCTTTCGTGTGGTGGCGCCCGACCAGATCGGGTTTTGCAAGTCGAGCAAGCCGGCGCAGTATCAGTTCAGCTTCCATCAACTGGCCGTGAATACCAGCGCGCTGCTGGCGAGTCTGGAGATCGGGAAGATTACGGTCATGGGACATTCGATGGGCGGGATGCTCGCCGTCCGCTATGCGCTCCTCTTCCCGGGGCAGGTGGAGCAGTTGGTGCTTGTCAACCCGATCGGCCTGGAAGACTGGAAGGCGCTGGGGGTCCCGTATCGAACGGTGGACGCGTGGTACGAACGCGAATTGAAGGTGAACGCCGAAGGCATCCGCCGATACCAGGTGAACACCTATTATGCCGGGCAGTGGCGGCCCGAATACGATCGGTGGGTGGAGATGCAGGCGGGGATGCTCCGTGGGCCGGGACGCGAGGCAGTAGCCTGGAATTCCGCCCTGACCGCCGACATGATCATGACGCAGCCGGTGCTCTACGAATTCGGCCTTCTGCAGATGCCAACCCTGCTGCTGATTGGCGAACAGGACAACACTGCCCCCGGCAAGGACACCGCACCACCGGAGCTGCAGCAGAAGCTGGGCAACTACCGGCGCCTCGGAGCAGAGACTGCCGCGCGCATTCCCAAGGCCCGCCTGCTCACCTTCCCGGACCTCGGTCATTCACCGCAGATCCAGGCGCCGGACCGCTTCCATAAGGCTCTGCTGGAGGGCCTGGCCATGGTCCGCTGAAAACTGCATTTACCAATGCCCCGTAGCTCTGAGCAGGGGCTTTCCCCTTCCCACCCCAGAAATACCCCTGTTTTAAACCGAAGGACAACCAAGGTGCAACCTGCCAGTGTTTTTCCTCAGCCGGAGAATTGGCAGGGATAGTGCAATCCCTGTATTGATATTCGGATAGTCTCAAGTCTTTTGGAAAGGATCTCTCACCATGAAAAAAGCACTTCTCGTGCTCCTTGCTGCCGGTCTTTGCGGTGCTTCGCCGGCCATTGCCGCGGACATTGGTTACGACCTCAACATCCATATTGGCAACCGGTCGCCGGCGCCAATAATTGTCGACGAGCCTCCGTTATTTCTCGTGCCTGCAGCGCTCGGTTTTCAGGTGGCGGTAGGTGTCCCCTACGACATGTTTCGCATCGACGGTAGATACTATCTTTGTAAGGATGAAGTCTGGTACGCCGCCCCTGGCTATGGTGGCCCGTGGATCGTACTGAAGCGCGACCGACTTCCGCCCGGCCTGGCCAAACGCAGGTACGCCGAAATAATCGCCTTGCGCAACGAGGAATACGGACGCTACAAACGAAAACATGACCACTATCGCCGGGACAGGGACCACGACCGCAGAGACCATGACCACTATCGCAGGGACCACGACCACCACCGCGGGGACCGGGACCATCTCCGCGGGGACCGGGACCACTACGCAGGGAAGACCTACCATTCCGGAAAGGCAGAAAAAGAGGGTCACGGCAACGGAAAAAACAAAAACAAGAGGGGCGATGACTGAGTCGCTGCTGCGAACCGGCAGCGGCCTCGACAACCAAGGGCGGACGCCCAGGCTCGCCTATTCAGGAAACCAGGCGAAGGTAATTCCCTGCAAACCCATCTCAAGGAGAAGATCATGAAAAGAACACTTGTTATTTGCCTCGCTGTCGCCCTGACCGCTGCGGGCTGCGCCCAGCCGATGACCAAGACGCAGAAGGGCGCCGCCATCGGTACGGGCATCGGTGCGGCGGCCGGCGCCGGCCTCGGCCAGGCCATCGGCGGCGACACCAAGGGGACGCTGCTCGGTGCCGGCATCGGCGCGGTGGTCGGCGGCCTGGCCGGCGGCTCGATCGGCCGCTACATGGACAACCAGGAAGCGTCGATG